>JADYUE010000033.1 GCA_021531615.1 Fusobacterium varium
CTAAGCAAATTCTCCTAATTTTTAGCTGATTTTTAATTTTTTGTAAACTACATAGCTGAGTAGTTACAAATGTAATTTAAAAAGAGCTGAAGCAATTTGTTTGCAACAGCTCTATTTTCTTATCTTATAAACTCTTTTAACTCCTCTTTAGGGAATCTTATTATTGGTTGTCCTTCTGAATGTGGTGCTAATTCATACATATCAAATTTAAAACATATATCATTTCCATCAAAGTACATAGCAGAATTATTTAGATTTATTTCTACATCTTCAAAGAATGCAATCTCTTCTCCATTAGAATTTAAAACTATTTTTCCACTATTTTTATTTATAATGCTTCTAATCTGATCAATAATATATTCTCTTGCTCCCTCTTTAAAGAAAGAATCAAAAGTTACAAAACTTCCATCAGAATTTTTTATATTTATAGATTCTGAAGCTTGAATTCCATTAGCATCCTTCTCTCCTATTGAATAAGTTTCCAATAAAATTGAAGTTATTCCAAAATCATTTTCAAATGTTTGATAACTTTCAATATATTCAGCAGGGCTACCTTCTAAACCATTAACCATGCTTTCAATAGTACTATCAGCAAGCTCTGATAATTCAACATTTAATTTTTCTATCTCTTTATTATTTATTCCTTTTATTTGAGGAATCTCAATTTTATAAGAGTAATTGTCACCATTTTTTTCATAAGTAAGTGAGTCAACTACAATTTTCTTCTGTCCACCACAAGCAGTAAAAATAATCAAAGTAAGTAATAAAAGTAATTTTTTCATTTTAACCTCCAAATTTTATTTCCCCTTTTTTTAATATACTAATCGTATGAACAAAATCCTTTTTATTTTTAATATTTTGTATTTCTTTTATAGAAATTAGGAGAGAATAAAAATAGTATTGGGAATATCTCCAATCTTCCTAATAACATGCTAAATGATAATATTACCTTATTTACAGAGGAGATATTAGCATAGTTACATGTAGGACCTACAACTCCCATCCCTGGACCTATATTATTAAATGTAGCAGTTACAGCACTAAAAGCAGAAACAAAATCTGGCATCTCAAGAGATACACAACAGATTAAAATTAAGAAAATAGTAATATAGATAGAAAGATATATACTAATTCCTTCTAACAGCTCTTTAGGTACAGCTTTACCATCCATTCTTAAACTCATAACTCTATTAGGAGTTCCTATTTTTTTAAATTCATTTATTACATTTTTAAAAAGTAATACTACCCTTGAAATCTTTAATCCTCCAGCAGTAGAACCAGCACAACCTCCAACAAACATTATTATTAGCAGTATTGTTTTTGAGAATACTGGCCACTTATCAAAGTCAGCAGTAGAAAATCCTGTTGTTGTTATAATAGAAGATACTGTAAAGAAAATATCTCTTATCATTGTTGAAAAATCATCATACATAGAGTGAATATTAAAAGCAATTAAAGCAATCGCTCCAAAAACAATCATTAAATAATACCTCAACTCTTCATTCGTATATACTTGTTTAAAATTTTTTAAAAGTAAGGCATAAAACAAGTTAAAGTTCATACCAAATAAAAGCATTGCAACTCCTAGTATATACTCAACAACTGGACTTTGATAGTAAGCAACACTTGTATTTTTTATACCAAACCCTCCAGTTCCTGCAGCTCCAAAAGCATGAAGAATTGAATCAAACCAAGGTAGTCCTGCTAGTTTTAAAAGAATAATCACTATTACTGTTATAAATATATATATTAAATATAAAATTCTTGAGTTATACGACATTTTTGCCACTATCTTTCCAAAAGTTGGTCCAGGAACTTCAGCTTTCATTATATGCAATGATTGATTACTATTTTTAGGAAGAATTGCCAAAGCTAACACAAGAACTCCCATTCCTCCAACAAAGTGAGTAAAACTTCTCCAAAATAATAGAGACTTACTCATAGATTCTACATCTGTTAAAATACTAGCTCCTGTAGTTGTAAATCCACTTACAACCTCAAAGAAAGCATCTATAAAAGATGGAATCTCTCTACTTATTACAAAAGGCAAAGCTCCAAATATTGAAAGCATTATCCATGAAAAAGCAACTATTATTAGTCCCTCTTTAGCAAAAATCTTTTGATTTTTAGGCAATTTAAAAGATAATCCAAAACCTGATACTACCAATGCAACTATTGTTATTAAAAAGGCAAATACTACCTTTTTCCCATCACTATACGTTACACTAAGAATTAGAGGAATAAGCATAAACAGAGCCTCTAATTTTAATATCTGACCTATTATATACCATATCATCTTATTATTCATTATCTATCTTCCCCATTACATTAATATTTTATTTACATCATTTAGATACTTTTCAGTAGTTACTATAATAACTCTATCACCAAATTTTATAACATCACTTCCATCTGGGAAAATAAGTTGATTATCTCTAATAATATATGCAATAAGAAGATTCTTTTTAATATTTAAATCTTTTAAAGGTATATTACAAATTAAACTATTTTCTGGAACTTTAAATTCTATTGCCTCTACATTATTATCAGCTATTCTATAAAGAGTTTCTATATTATCCTCTTTTTGTGAGCTAGCTAATGATCTAACAATTTTTACTATATTATCTGCAACTATCTTTTTAGGAGTTACAATTGATTGAAGTCCTACTAATTCTAGTACATTAAATAGACTTATTCCATTAATTTTTGTAATATTTTTCTTAATTCCTATTTTATTAGCATACATAGAAATGATAATATTTTCTTCATCTATTCCAGTAAGAGAAACACAAGCATCATATTCTCCAAATCTCTCTTCCTCTAAAAGCTCACTATTTGTTCCATTTCCATGTACAACTATAGCATTTTCAAATATTTCGCTAAGATGCTTAGCTCTATCCTCATTTAATTCAATTATTTTAACATCTATTTTTTTCTCAAGAAGAATATTAGTTAAATAATAAGTTATTCTTCCTCCACCAACTATAACAACTGATTTTATACGTTCTTCTGCATGTCCTAAAGACTTATAAAAATTAGAAAGTTCAGATTGAACCCCAGTTACATAGATTTTATCCTTTGCCTCTAAAACAAAGTTTCCAGTAGGAATATACACTTCATTTCCTCTTTTTACAATACATACTATTATTCTCTTGAAGTATTTATTTTTAAACTCTGAAAGTTTTATTCCATCTAAATAACTTCCCTCTGTAACCATTAATTCAACAATATTTACTTTATTTTCAGAAAAACTTTCAACATTTAGAGCTGTTGGAAATTCTAAGTTTTTAGCTATATAATAAGCTGCTTCTGCTTCAGGATTTAACATTGCATCAATTCCTAAAGATTCACTCATAAATTTCATTTGAGTGAAATATTCAGGATTTCTAACTCTGGCTATACTATATTTTGCTCCAAGTTTTTTAGCCATAACTGATGATATTATATTGATCTCATCAGATTGAGTTACTGCTATAAAAACATCACATGATTTAACATTTGCTTCAGTTAAAATATCACAGTTAGCTCCATTTCCCATAAGCCCCATGATATCAGATGATGAAAGAACTCTATCCAAAATCTTTGAATTTTGCTCAATCAAAGTAATATCATTCCCTTCACTAGCTAAATCTCTACAAAGTGATTCCCCTATTTTTCCTGCTCCTACAATTATAATTTTCATAAAACAACCCCTATTTTTTTTGATATTCCATTAGTTATTATATCATAAAACATAAAAATATTTTATAATTATTTTATAAAGCAGTGTTCACTTTGTATTTTAATTTACATACAAATGTCTAAAAAATAAATTTTATAATATTGCACTGTTCTTTTTTCTAAATATTTAGTATAATATTATTGTAAAAAAGAGCAATTTAAAGTATAAAACATCAAAAAATACTTTAAGTATAGGGGGAAATTTATGGGGAATTTATTAAAACGCTTTTTTTCAATAGATTATATGTTAAGAAAAAATGAAATTCTAGGAACTCTACCTACAACAAGGGAAGTTTATAAAAATTCTTTTAATATGTCTTGGCCTTGTGCTTTTGAAGCTGTCCTAGTAAGTTTAGTAGGTTCAATAGATATAATGATGGTTGGGGGATTAGGAGCTGAAGCAATAGCTGCTGTTGGTTTAACAAACCAACCAAAATTTGTACTACTTGCAATGATTTTCTCTCTAAATGTAGGGGTAACAGCAATTGTAGCTAGAAGAAAAGGAGCTGAAGATTTTAAAGGTGCTAATAGCTGTTTAAAGCAATCTATAATCCTTTCTTTTATTATCTCTTTAATAATGGCTATCTCAGGTTATATTTATGCTCATGAAATTATGATATTTGCTGGAGCTGGAGAAGATGTTATAAACGATTCTGTTGCCTATTATAAAATTTTAATGGTAAGTATAGTTTTCACATCTTTAAGTTTAACGATCAATGCTGCTCAAAGGGGAGTAGGAAATACAAAAATCTCTATGAGAACAAATGTTGTAGCCAATATAGTCAATTTAATATTTAACTATTTCTTAATAAATGGAGTTTGGATTTTTCCAAGATTAGAAGTAAGGGGGGCTGCTCTAGCAACTACTCTTGGAAGTATTGTAAGTTTTTTAATGTCTGTATTTTCAGTTTATTATAATACAAGAGTTTTAGATTTAAGAGGAAGAGGAAACTGGAAATTTGATAAAGCTACAATGAAAGCTTTTCTTAGTATCAGTGGAAGCTCAGTAGTTGAACAGGTATTTATGAGAATAGGTTTCTTCTCATTTGCTATAATTGTTGCCGCTTTAGGAACAATAGCCTTTGCTACTCACCAAATATGTATGAATGTTATTAACCTTTCATTTTGTTTTGGAGATGGTTTAAGTGCTGCTGCTGCATCTCTTGTAGGACAAAATTTAGGAGCTAAAAGACCTGATAAAGCTAAAATTTATGGAAAAACTGGGCAGAGAATGGCATTTATTGTATCAACTGTTTTATTCTTTCTATTTATATTAGCTCGTAAGCAGATTATAATGCTATTTAATAGTGAAGAACATATTGTTTCTCTTGGGGGAACAATAATGATTATTATAGCTTTTACAACCCATGCTCAAACTTCTCAAACTGTATATAATGGTTGTTTACGTGGAGCAGGGGATACAAAATTTGTTGCCTTAATCTCATTTATAAGTATAGCATTAATTAGACCAGCACTTGCTTGGGTACTATGTTTTCCTGCTAATTTAGGACTTAAAGGGGCATGGATAGCACTCTTTGCTGATCAAACTATGAGATATATTTTAGGAAAAAAACGTTTTGATAGTGGAAAATGGACAAAAATTAAAATCTAGGAGGAAAGAATTTTGAAATTAATTGTATCAGATTTAGATGGAACATTACTAAATGAAAAAAAAGAGATTACAGAGAGAACTAAAAAGATTTTAAGAGAAGCTTACTCTAAGGGGATAGATTTTGCTATTGCCTCTGGAAGAAGTCAACACTCTATAAAAAAATTTCAACAAGATTTAGGAATAAAAATATTTTCAATCTGTAATAATGGAGCAAATGTTTATGATAAAGATGAAAATCTTATCTATTCTAATCCTATGAAAAGTGAAGTTGTTAAAAAAGTTTTAACTTTTCTTAGAGAAAATAAAGTAAATTACAATGGTTTTTCTCATAAAAATCTTTATTTAGATGATAGAGAAAAAAATCCTGTTTTAACAGTAGAAAGTGGAATTTTTAATATAATTGAACTTGGGAATAGTGACAATTTCCCTGAAATGTTCAAAATAATAGCTAGACAAGATGAGGAATCTCTTAGAAGATTAAAGGATTTTGTATTACAACAAGAATTCGCACCTGAAATAGATGTAACTATAACACAACCTAACTGCATGGATATTGTTGATAAAAATTGTAGTAAAGGAAATGCAATAGAATTTATCTCTAAACAATTTAATATTCCTATTGATGAAATTATTGCCTTTGGAGATGGTGAAAATGATTACTCTATGCTTGCTGCTGCTGGACATCCAGTAGTTATGGAAAATGGTATGGCAACCTTAAAAGAAGCTTTCTCAACTAGAGCTTTAACTAATGAAGAAGAGGGAGTAGCTATCTACTTAGAAAATATTTTAAAATAAAAATAATAACTAGTACAGATTAATAAGTAAATTTATTAATTTGTGCTAGTTTTTTTTAATTAATACAATTAAAAGTTGACAAAATAGAAATTTAAGTTTAAAATATAGTGCAATTTAATATTCACAAAGTCCTCATAGAAAGAGGGAGATGTCCTAGCGTGATAACAAACCATCTATAAAAAACTAGTCTTTTTTTATTGTTACGCAGGGAAAATTTTCTCTGCTTTTTTATTTGAAAAATTTAATTATAGGAGAAGATATGGGAATTAGATATAATAAAATTATAGGTAAACATCAAAGAGAGATAGTTCTTTTAAAAAGTTTTCCATGTAAATATGGAAAGTGTAGTTTTTGTAACTATATTGAAGATAATTCAACAGATGAAAATGAAATTGATAAAATAAACTTTGAAGTTCTAAAAGAGATAACTGGTGAGTATGGTGTTCTAGAAGTTATAAATTCAGGTTCAGTTTTTGAAATTACTAAAAACACTCTTGCTGAAATCAAAAGAATTGTCAAAGAAAAGAATATAAAAATACTTTATTTTGAAATCTATTACGGATATATCAAAAGATTAGATGAAATTAGAAACTATTTTGATGGAATTGAAATTCGTTTTAGAATGGGAATGGAAACTTTTGATAACAATTTTAGAATAGATGTATATAATAAAAATTTTAAAGTCAATGAAAAAGATTTAGAATTTTTAGGAAAAGAGCTTTACTCTGTATGTCTTTTAGTCTGTACAAAAGGGCAAACAAAGGAAATGATAAAATCAGATATTGAAACAGCTTTAAAATATTTTAAAGGAGTTACAATCAATATTTTTATAGATAATGGAACTATTATTAAAAGAGATAATGAATTAGTAAAATGGTTTGTAGAAAATTATTCATACTTAATGGATGATGAAAGAGTAGAACTTTTAATTGACAATAAAGATTTAGGAGTTTTTGAACAATAATTAATATTTTAAATAGAGGAGAAAAGAAAGATGAGAAATGAGATACTTTGGGCAGGAATGCTAATAGTAAACTTTTTAGCAATTCTTTTTGCTTATGTTAGATTTGGAAGAATAGGGTTGTATATTTGGATACCAATTTCAACAATATTAGCTAATATTCAGGTTGTTATGTTAGTTGATCTTTTTGGCTTTGGAACTACATTAGGAAATATTTTATATGCTGGTGGGTTTTTAGTAACAGATATTTTAGCAGAAAATTATGGAAGAGAATATGCTAAAAGAGCTGTAAAAATTGGTTTTTTCTCTCTGATAGTGATGACAGTTATTATGCAGATAGCTGTAAACTTCACTCCATCTGATGTTGAGGAAGGAATTTTAACTTTTAATGGTGTTAAAAGAATTTTTGACTTTATGCCAAGAATAGTTATTGCTTCACTTATATCTTATTGGGTATCACAAACTCATGATATATGGGCATATGAAAAATGGAGAGAAAGATTTAGTGAAAGAAAACATATTTGGATAAGAAATAATATGAGTACAATGGTTAGCCAACTTATTGATAATAGCTTATTTACAATTATAGCTTTCTGGGGAATTTATCCTAAAGAAGTATTACTTGAAATCTTCATAACTACATATTTTATGAAATTTATAGTTGCTGTATTTGATACACCTTTTGTATATATAGCAAGTTACTTAAAATCAAAGAAAAAAATAAAAGAAATAGAGATATAAGTATAAAGGGAGAATCATTATGGATTCTCCCTTTTAGTTCTTAATACTTGTAAAAAATGCTATCCCCTATAAACTCTTTTAAAATCGAATCATCTGGAATATATTTTATATCTATATCTACAAAACAATATAAAAGTTTTATAAGACGTTTAGCTTCCTCATAATATTCACTATCAGGCTTAATTCTTATAAGTTCTCTAATAGCATATCTCTTTAAAACTCCAAGTTCATATACTAAATTAGAGTTAAATAATACATCTGCATCCTCTTGATATGGGAAGATATACTTCTCCTCTCCCCTTCTAACTGAGTCCCACATTGCTAATGTTTCCTCTGCTCCTGTCTCTCTTGCTAAACTATCTCTTACAATACGTCTTATCTCTCTTACATCACTTGTAGCCACTCTATTATGATTATCTATATTCAATTGAGTTAAACAACTTACATATACCTTAAATTTATTCTCTTTTGGAATAGATGCTGTTAATCTTTCATTAAGTCCATGAATTCCCTCAATAATTATCAAACCATTTTCTGGAACTTTCATCATCTTTCCTTTTTTCTCTCTTTCACCACTAACAAAATTGTATTCAGGAATTTCAACTTCTTTTCCAGCAATAAGCTCAGTTAAATTTTCATTAAGTAGTTTTAAATCTAAAGCTTCTATTGTTTCATAATCTTTATTTCCATATTCATCTAATGGAACATTTTTTCTTCCAATATAGTAGTTATCTAAAGATATAACTATTGGATTTTTTCCACTTGCTCTTAAATGAATATATAATCTTTTACTAAATGTCGTTTTCCCAGAAGATGATGGTCCTGCAATAGTTACTAATTTTATTCTCTCATCTTCCACAATTTGATCTGCTATTCTAGCTAGATTTTTATGATGCAATGCTTCATTTACTCTTACTAACTCTCCTATCTCTCTATTTAATACCTTCTCATTTAAAGTACCAATAGTTGAAACATCTAATATACTATTCCATCTTCCTGTTTCTTGAAAAATTTTAGCCATTTTAGGATTATCAATTGTTGGTGGTAATTCATTTTCATTTTTTAAAGGATATTTTATTATAAACCCTTCATTATACTTTGTTAGTTCATAAAGTTTTATAACTCCAGTTGAAGAGTAAGGTTTCTCATACATAAAATCATGATATCCCCCTACTTCATACTCCATCATTCCTGTCCAACCTGAGTTATCTAAAAATTTTCTTATATCCTCTCTCTCAATCTTTTGACTTTTTAATTTTAAAGTGTCATTATCTTCACATATAAGATTTATCTCATAATCTTTTTCTATTATCTCTTTCATTCTATTGTTAATTTTTTCAAGATCTTTCTCTTTTAAATTTCTACCAAGATCAATGGTTCCATAAGTTCCATTGTTTAGTGAATGATCTATCTCTACCCTTGCTTCTGGATAAATGTCATTTACTGCTTTTAAAAAAACTAATTTTAAGGTTACTGCATACTTTCTCGGATTAAACTCTAACATAAATAACACCTCATTTTTTCATTTTATAAAGCTTGATATAGATATATTATAACAGATTTTTATATAAAAAGAAAAAGAATAAATCTAAAATTTAGATCTATTCTTCTTCTAAAATTAAGCTATATTCTTATTTTTAAAATAAAAGTCTAAGTTTTGAATAATTACATTAAATACAAAATCCTTAACTACATCTTTATTCTGTATTACTTCTTCATATTCAATCTCTGCTAATTCCACTCCAATACTATTTTTTACTTCAAAAATAATTTTTTTTAAGTCTTCATTTATATTTTCAAACAATCTTAAAATATCTTTATCTTTTTCCTCTACCTCTATTTTTATATCTTCAGTAGAATTTTTTATTTCAGCAGATAACTTTTCTAAGCTCTCAATAATAACTTTCGCTTCCTTTTGCTTTCTTTTTTTTGAAAAGAAAAAGAATTTTTTATCTTTTAATTCAAAATTTTTATCTTTAATTCCATTTAATTCTTTTTCCCACTCTTTAAATTGCTCGTTATTATATTCCTCTTTTCCCTCTTTGAAATTTTTATTTTCTAATTCTTTTAGCTTGTATAAACTATAAATTCCATTTTTATTTTCATCTATTTTTTTCAACAATTCAAAAATTGATTTCAATTGTTCTCTTTTAGATGAAATTTCTAAGTTTCTTCTATAAAATTCTAAAGTTTGCTTTACAATCTTTACTAACAATCTTTCATTATAATTTGATTTATACTTTCTATAGAAAACAACTGCAAATTCTGCCCAAGTTTTTGTCTCTATCTTATCATTTTCAAGATTGCTATATATTTTTGTAACAGCTTCATCAAATAACACTGAATTTTTATCTTCCATTAAAGACTCCTTTTGTTACTTTTTATTAAGTAATTGCATCAATAGTTTAGCTAAAAAATATCCCCCAACAATTACTAATGCTAAAATTAAAGTTCCTATAAAAATTTTAAATTTATTTTGCCATAGAACAAATAAAATATATTTTTTCTTTGAGATATACCCTTTCTTATAAGCTTCTCTATATAAAGACTTAATACTTGGAATATTCATTTTATTTTTTTGAATAACCAATTGTATTCCTAAATCTCTACATCCCTCTTTAGTTAAAATAATATTTAAATATTCATTTGTATTTTTTGAACTTTTATACTCTTTATAGATAGCTTTAACTTTTGCTTTTTCAACTTTTGATAAAAAAATATTTAATTCTCTATTTTCCATTTTTTTTATTATATATTTTTCAAAACTTTTATCTTCTAGCTCTAAAAAATTTACATAATTAATCAAAGAAAATATCCAACAATCAAATTGCTTTATTATTTTATCATTTTTTAAATATTTTATAATATGTTTTAAAATAGGAAATTCCTGTTTTAACTCCTTAGGAAGATTTAAAACTTCCATAAAATTATAGATATTCTCTTCTAAATATCTATCAAAATCTACTAATTTAGCACTATATCTATTAAGAACAGCTAATAAATTACTTTTAATTTTTTCATCATAGAGATAAAAATAAAGTTTATAAATTATTTCCTCTTCTAATCTTATATTGTGGTTTTCATTATATCTTAGTATATTAAATATTTTTTCTTTTACTGGATACTCAAATAATCTATTATTCTTTAAATTATGTATAATAATATCCATTCTTGAAGAGGTAAGCCCATAATTATTAATTTTTTTTAATACTCTCATACATTCTGCTAAAGTATTAAATGTTTTTAATTGAAGTTTTTCTTTTTCTATTTCTGAAATTAATTGTTGACTTGCTGATGGATAAGGTAAGTTTATACTCATTATTCCACCTCTTTTAACTCTTTTCTAATTTTTTGAACATCAATTTTATACTTTATTGTAACTCTTCTACTCTTATTTCTATCTACTCCTAATTTAGGATTATTCTCTTTATAAACTAAATTAGAATCACTTTTTCCATTTGATGAAAGATATATTTTTAATTTTTTTAATCTTTTTTCACCTAAAGATGCAGCTAAAATTCTATCACTATATATAAAGTTTGCTACTTCAAAAGCTCTTTTTTGTGATAAGTTTAGATTATATAAATATTTCTCCTCTGCATTTCCAGGTCCAGTATCATCTGTATGTCCCTCTATAACCAATTGCTCTAGATAACTTATAATAGTATTATCATCAATAAAAGTAGCAAAAAACTTAGGTAGTACCCTTCTTAAAGCATTTTTTCCCTCTTCTTTTAATAAGTATTCATTGCTATCAAATAATACTCTATTATCTAATATAAGTTCCTGTCTTTCAAAATCAATTTTTACATACTCATCATCTTTTATAGCTTCTCTTAATTTCTTTTCAATTTCATTGTAGATATTTTCTATAACCACATCTTGCTTTTTATAATATTCATTTTCCTGTCTTAATTTTTCAACAATTTCTTTTAGATGTTTATTCTTTTCATATTCTTCCTCTAAAAGTTTTAACTTTTTAAACTCCTCTTCCATCTCTTTTAATTTCTTATTTTCTAGACTTATTATTTCAAACTCTTTCAATATCTTTTTATAATTTTCTTTATCTGAAGTAATATATTCTTTTAAGAAAAGCAAAACAAAGATGAAAAGTACTCCTGCCATCAAATCTCCAACAGAAAACATATAGTTATTTCCATCATCTTCATATCTTTTAATCTTTCTTCTCATAAGTCTCACCTTTACTCTTCATCTTTAGAGACTTCTTTAACTATGCTAACTGTCTTTAATAACTCTTTATTTACATCTGAAAAGACTCTATCATACTCTTTAAGAGCTGCTGCTGTCGTTCTAGCTATTTGATCTTGTACATTCATAATATTTCTATTTTGCTCATTAAGATTTCTGTTTTGTTCCTCTATTGATCTTTCAACTCTTTCACTATATTGATTTAATTTATCATTATTATAAATAATACTATTATTTATATTTTCTATATTACTTCTCAATATTTGATTTGTTGATTCTGTATTAGTTTTTATAGTTGAATCAAAAGTTTCTATCTTATTTTGAATTTTTTCCAAACTTCCATCAATAGAGTTTCCTATTTCTACAATTCTATCTCTATTATTAGTAGAGATTTGATTTCCAACACTTAAAACCTCTCTATTAACATTTAAAACTTGGATTATTAATTCTTTTATCTCTTTATTAGTTAAATCATATCCATTTACCATATAATCAATTATTTTTTTCATCTCTACTTGATTTTTATTAAATAGATTTTCCATATCTTCTTGTATTCTATTTGAGTTTTCCACCATATTTTTAACTTCATTTCCAAACTCTGTTTGAACTCTTTCAAAAGATAGTATGGTTTGCATAAAGTCATCCATTCTCTTAACAAAATGATCATATGCCTCTGCTGTTTTTTGTGCATTTTCATAGATATCCTTACTATTTTCTGAAGCTCTATCTATATTTTCTAATATAGCTTTATTTTTCTCCAATGTAATAGCTATCTTTTCAAAACTTTTATGAATAGTTTTAAAATCATTCATAAATTTTTGATTAAAAATTTCTCCTAAAGCATTATTTACTCCTGATAGTAAATTTGCTCCTGCACTTTGAGCAGATTTTGAAAAAGTATTCCCAAATTTTTTAAACATTCCCTCTGCTACATCAAATGTAGCTTTTTCAATTGATTTTGATGCCTCTTTTGTAAACTTCTCCAAATTTACCTCTATTCTAGCTAAAGTTGTCTCAATATCTAGTTGACTTGGAAATAAAAACTCTAAAATTGTTTCTATTTCATTTATATTTTTATATACATCTCCCAGTATTCTTTTTTGAAAACTGCTATATACTATTGAAGACCCCATTCCAAAAACACTTGTTATAAAAGCTAAACTCATTTTAGGAAGCAAAGTATCAATTACTGTTAAACTTCTAGCTAAATCTCCACCATTAATACTAAATAATCCCCATGTTAAACCTACAAATGTTCCTAAAATCCCTAGTCCTGTTAGAATAGAAGTTTTATTTCCTAATGAATGAATATTTATTTTATTTTCTAATATAGTATTTTCATTAAAATATTCTTCTGCTTTTACTCTAGAATAATTTCTATATTTTAAAACAGCATTATACTCTTTTAATTTTATATCTAACTGCTCAAATTTTTTCTCATTTTCTAAAGTCTCAATATAAGTCTTATATCTATCTTCTAATGTTTCTATTTTTTCTGATTCATCTAAAATCTTACCTTTTACTTTATCTAAAATTTTAACATATCTTTCTAATTCTACCCCTATATTTCTTACTTTTAATAATTCTTTAAAACTTTTCAAAAAGTATAAAAATATTAGTACTAGAAAAAACCAAGTTGCTGGATCTAACATTGTAAATAATGTTTTTATTGCCATTCCTTTGTCTCCCTTATTTTATTTCCTCTTTTAATTTATTATAGATTCTATCAAATTCATCTTCTTCTACAGTTTCAGTAATTTTTGAATAGAAACGTCTTCTTGCTTCAGTATGTTTATTTCTTCCTAAAATATGATTTAAAAATTCCTTTGTCTCATTAATATCTAAATATTCAGAAATCTCTTCCATTCCATATTTTAAGTAATCCAATCTATTATTTTGTTGTATCTTAGCTTTTTCCCAACCATTTTTCTCAACTGTATTTTCTTCTAATAACCAGTTTAAATAATCTTGAACTATTTCTAAAATATCTCCAAAATTATCCATAATAGCTTTTATAACTCCAACATCTTTATGTGAATCTTCCATAAAGAATAGATTTATACTATTTTCATCTGAAGAATCAACTAATTTACTATAGTCATTTTTTTCAAGCTCTATTTCATGTGGTACTATATGGCTTAAACTATCATCAATTATAACTTTGGCCTCTGTTATATTTTCTCCAAGGAAACTTTCTAATAAGACAAATCCTTTAATATATTTGCAATTTCCAGGGAAAAGAGTTTTTAATATTTCATTTAATATAACTATTAAAGTTAAAGATACTTTTTCTCTATTTGCAATAAAACCATTTTTTACTTTCAATGTTATACCTAGTATCTTTCCACTTTCATAACTTCTTTTATATAGTTCTGAGCTTTCTCTAAAATTAATAAACTCATATTTTTGATTTTCAAATTTTATTCCTTTACTAAAACTATAATATCCTAAAGTTTCAATATCATATCTAGCTGGTACTATTTTATTTTCTAATAGATATCTATCTGTCTCTTTAACTGGATATCTCTCTTCACTTTTATTTAATATTTCAGCTATTTTTATTTTTTCTTTATTTCTATATCTATAAACTTTTGTATTTTCTGTTGGAGAAATTCTAATTTTTTTGTTAATAGTATCTATCTTTTCAATTACAAAAGCATCTCCATTGAAAGAATGAATTTGTTGAGGTAGATAATTTTGATATACATGATCATATGGAAGCACTTTATACACATTATTTCCTGTATCTAATACCTCATAATTTTCAAACCATTTAAAATAACTATTTTCATTAAATGAAGCTTTCATTTTATAATATTTAACTTCTTCAAATTTTTTCAATTCATTATTATACTCTTGAACAATTTTAACTGATAGATAATCATTTTTTAAAATATCTATATTATATACATCTAAAAATAAATTAATTAACTCTTCCTCAATATTACTTAGTTTTTCTTTAATATTTGATAATTGATCTTTTATTACACTTTCAGATATATTTAATTTTTCATTAATTAAAATCTCTTTTAAATATGAAGCAATTTTAAATTTGTCACTTTCTATTTTAGGAGTGTAACCATATAATGGTGAATTATAAAAATACTCTACATTCTCTACAAAATAATCTCTTAAAAGATAAACTGGAGAGATTATATTTAATAATAATTCTTTACCTGCAACACTCTTATAGTTATTTATTAGTAGAGGAAAGTTATAGTTATTATCTTGAATAAACATTATCTTTCTATCCTCTTTCTTAATTAAAGAAGATATTAGATTGTAATTTGCAAAATATTCATATGCTCCATTTATATTATTTTTATCTAATGGAATATCTTTTAATTTCTCTCTAGCTAACTCTATCTCTTTAGCATAAGCATTATAAGGAAGTACATTTTGTTCTATAAATTCAACTTTTTTATTTCCTTTTTCCCATGGTAAAAATGATAAAGTTGTTCCTACTCCTAAATCATGATTAAGACTTCCATTTAATATTTCAGTATAATACTCATTCTTACTATCTTCTTTCCAAACTAATGTATAAATTCTTTCTGCTAATTTCTCTTTTATCTTTTCCCCTTGTGCTGTTATTCCCAAATTTTTATTAACTGATTCTTTTAAATTAGATGTTTTACTCGATAGAATAATATATTGAGCTCCATCATAATTCTTTTTCTTATCAATATTAAAATATGTATTTAATATATTTGATAAAATACTTAAAGTTAATATATTTTCAGCTATCTCTTCTGCCTTTTCATTTATTACTAAAATTACTAAATCTTTAATATCATTTTGTTCCTCTTGAATCTTATTGATAAATTCCTCTTGATATCTTATTAGCTCTGTTTGAGTAGCAATTAAGATATCCCACTCATTCTTACTTTTCCATTCATCAAAAACTACTATATTTCTAATACTTTTCTTATATAAAATATTAAACCAATTTACAAACCATTCATACAAATTTTTTCTATTTTTAAAGTTATTATATAGATCATCTTCTGCTAAAACTAATATCTTTTTCCCTTTTATTATTGAATCTTCAAAATACGAAAATAAAATTGGAGCTAGCTCTTCATAGTTAGAATTTTCTATTATTCTATTCTCACCATTTAAAAGATTGTTTAATATAGTTAAAGTTGTTGGCTCTATCTTATACTTTAATTTTAATTTTGCATAAATAGCTTCTAATTCTTTATTATTACTTTCAGAAAGAATCTTTTTATTTTCTTCTTCTATATCTATATTTTCAGCTGAAGGATTTATAATTTTACTATTTGCTAAAAGGTTTACTCCCCAAATATTTTTATATTCACTGTATAAATCTTCATATTCAGTTTTTTCCTCTTCACTTTTTATTTCTTCAACTTTTTCCTCTTTTTTTCTTACTGTATCTTTTTCTTTAACATTTCCATCTAAAAAACTATGAATTTCATTTAATACTAGAAAAACTAATGGAAGTCCAGCTATTGCAATTAAAAGTTTATCTAACATATAATATGATTCTGTTTTTATAATTAAATATAAGATTGATAAAATAATTAATCCTGATACAATACCAAAACATATTCTTAAAGCTCCAAAAATCTCTCCAACAATTTTAAAACGAGGATTTAAAAAATATTCTTTTTTTTCTGCATCATATTTATAAAATTCAGATATATTTCCATCTTTCTTTAAAAATTTTATTATTAACTTAATAATAAAATATATAACTAAAATTACTCCAATAGCCTTTAAATTAGTCCATAAAATTCCTAATATATCTATCTCACCTTGATATTCAGAACTTTTTATAAAAAAATTATTTACAACTCCATATGTTATCAATAGCAAAATAGCTATTTTTACATTTATCTCCTGTTTATTTCTATCTTTTTTATCTCTATCTGTCAATTTATTTTGAAAAAATAGCAGTAAAACACCACACAGTATTAATCCTATCTTTATCATGTTCCACTTTTCCATTAGTCTATCTCCTTATATCTTTTATCACTATTTAAAACTATTCTTTGACATCCTACAATATATTCTGGATCAAATTCATTATATTGTGTATTCATCATTACATCAAAATTTGTATATTTTGATATTTCTACATATTTTCTTAGACTAAAAATATCATTTTCAAAAGGAGCTTTCTTTACATCAAGTGTATTTAATTTATTACTAAATTCTTCATTTTTATATTCTATCTCATCTTCTCTGCTAAATTTATTTATTATCTCTAGTAAAGTTTCTACAATTTGACAATGCTCTCCTAAAGTTTCCTTATAAAAACTAAATACCTCTATTCTTTCATTTATTATTTTTTCCTCTTTTTTAGCTAATAGATAGTTTTTATCAGCTACACGTACTTTAAACTGTTTATCAATATATTGTTTTTTTAATTTATAATTTTCTTCTAACTCTCTTATATATTTATCTCTAATAGCTATAGAATGTTTAATTATTTCAGTTATACTATTTCTTACTCCATTAGCTTTAAAAATTACTGTAAATATAGTTACTAAAAAAGCAGCTCCTAACATTATTAAACTTATAACCCAACTACCAAATAATCTCCAATTTAAAGCTAAAACTATAAAAAATATAGTGAAAAATATAGTTCTTGTTCTATCTTCTCCTCTTAATCTCTTATCTAGAAGATTTTCTAATTCTCTTTCATCTACCACTTTACTATTTTTATTTAACCATTCATTTTTTATATCCAATGTTTTTATATCTTCTTCTGCTTCTTGTAACTCTTTTTTAGCTTCATTTAATATATTTTGTCTTCTCTTTAATTCAGAATCTATATCTGTAGTAGTATAATCATAATCACTAGAGCTTAATAAAGTTTTATTTTTATCTCCTTGATAACTTAAAAAACTTTCATTGTTACTTTCAATATATCTATCTATTCCCTCTTTTACCTTATCTCTCCACTCTCTTCTGTATACATCTATATCATTAGTATTATAAGTTGCAGAAAATACTGGAGCTGCTATATTTTGAATTGATCCAACATTTACTTCTGTACTATGTGGAACTTCTTTTATTTTAAACTCTTTTATTTTAGTAGTTGCTTTTAAACTATTTTGATATGAGTTAATACTTTCTCTCTCATTTTGAAGTTTTATTATATATTTATCAAAAAGTTTACCTAAGTACTCTGATTTAAAGCTAATTTTATCCAATGTATAGAATCCATGTCCAAAAGAGTAATTTTCTTTTTTCTCTCCATACTCTATTAAAAATAGTAGGAAATATATAAACTTTAACTTGTATTCATTATATTTCAATTTATTATTTTTATTAAAAGTTACTCTATATATATTGGAAAAGTTTGTAGAATTAAAAATATCACTTGATTCTATTCCATAAACCCCTACAAGTATTCCCTTTAATATCTCTTGTGGCTCTCTAATTTTACTATTTTCCATAGATCTATCATTGATTATTCTATCTAAGTAATTCTCTATATATTTCTTTTTAAATTTATTCATTACTTCTGTAAGATTATTTTGTTTTAAATAAAGATTTTTATAATCAGATTTTTCTATATTTTCTAATGCATTATGTTTTTCATCTATTATTTTTTTTATAGTTTCACTAATTTTTCCTCTATATATTTTTAACTTTTCTATTAATTCTGAACTAAGATTAAATTGATCTTCTCCAGTTATTAAAAGTTTTTCTTCTCTATAGCATCTTTCTAATAACTCCAAATCATCTTGAGAAAATAAAAATTCAAAATAACATCTTTCTTTTTTTAAAGTTTCAATTAAAAATTGATTAATATCTAATTGAGGAAGATATTTTTTTCTTGTCATAAACTCAAACTTCATATTATCATTTATCTTTTTTATAATCTCTTTTATCTTTTTTATAGTACTAATCTTTATACTTTCATCTACAGCTAAAGCTTTTATTTTTTCACTCTTTTCTCTTACTATATCATCTAAATCTTCTTTAAACTTTTCATATGCACCATTAATATCAGTTTCTGCTAATCTTACAACCTCTTTCCAGCTTTCACTAATTTCTAAGATATCTTTTTTCATAAAAAGTTCTGTTTCTACATACCCATAAATATTTAATTCTTCTGCTACTCTGCTATTTATATTCAATGGAGTATCTGTTAAAATATCTCTTTCTAAATCATCTAATGTTATACAAGATATTCTAGCTGCCTCTAATCTCTCTTCATACATTCTTTCTAAAAATTGTTGAGCTAAATTTTTAAATCTATTTGCAAGATTTCCTCCAAAGTTATCCTTACTATTATCATATATAGGTAAAACTAAAATTATTTGAAACTCATTGTCTGTTTGATTATGATAGAAATATTTTATTTCATTTAAAATCTCTTCATATTCCATTTTAACTGCTTCTATTATTCTAATCTTTTTATTTGCTAAATAAGGATATAAAAATATTTTACTAATCCCCTCTTGAATCTTTTCATCATTGAAATTTATAATAAATGTAATCAAACCTCTCCTCCTAAAAATTAAAATTTAAGAGAAAATACTAAAATTAGTATTTTCTCTTTTTTAATTAATCTCTATTATTAATAAACTCTATTAATTTTTCATAGTTCATATCTTTATTTAAATCTAAGCTAATATCTAAACGATTTTCTTCTATTACGCTTCTACATTTAGTTTCTATCTTAGCAGAGATCTCTTGGATATAATCTACTTCCTTATCACTTTTTTCATATTTATCAGAACTATTTAGCATTGTATACATATATTTTATTGCTACTTCTAAAGCTGTTCTCTTTCTTGAAGAACCATAATAGTTTGTCATATACTCTACTACTTCATCAAGGAAGTTATCTAATATTTCAATTATTTTTATTTTTCCTTCTGCTTCCTTAGATCTACCACAATCATTTACATATTCTATTAGAATATCTATTAAATTAGGGTGTCCCTTTGTCAGCAAACACATAAATTCATGTTTTTCTAGTTCACGGCTAAATACATCAAAGTCTCTATTTTTCATCTCTGCAACTCTATTTTTTATACTGTCAATGATGAACGGATTGCTTCCTAAACCTGTTAATAAAACTGGATACTTAGCTTCTAAATCTCTATCTCCATTTTTTATCTCTTGAACATTTCCATATTTATCTTTAAATACCCAAATACTTCTGTCCTCTTTTTTTCTAGAAATTATAAATCCATATAGTAATCCTTTTATAAATTGTACTGTAATTTTTCTCTTATCTTGAGCAGCTTGACCATCATTAATATCTGGCATATAGTTTATTAGATGCCATCTTTTATCTAAGTGAGGTGTTACAGTTTTTTCATTTTTAGTAAGTTTATCAACTGATTCCTTATAAGCTAAGAAATAATCTCCAGGTTCTTTATTTATTGAATAATCTCCAGAAGAGAATTTATCAAAATCTTGAGCTTTTAATCCGTGCATTGATACATATCTAATAATCTCATATTTCGAGAATCCATTGCTTTTTACTATTGATTTATTTTCAAATAGATCCCTAGCTTCATCATCAGATAAAGTTTCTAAAATTTCTGGATTTAATCCCCATAGATTTAATTCATTAGCTCCTGATTTTAATGCAAATGGTTTTGCTCTATTTTTAGTATTTCTAACTTGTTGTTCAATAAATTCTCTTTGACTACTATAATCATTTCCTAATAATTCATTTTCTTTTCTAAGAGCTTCTATTATATTCATATCTAAAATTTGACTATTTACTATTTTATTTCTATAACTATCTAGTATTCTATTTTTATATGAATCTTTTATATTTTGACTTTGTCTACTATACTCATTTTTCTTTCTTACAATAAATCTATTGTATTTTTCACAGATAATATCTCCATAACTTGTATTTAAAGCATCTTCAACATTAATATTTATAACTAATGATTGATATAATTTATCCTTTAATTCTTTTGTAGCTAAAACAAATACTTTAGTTACATCTGTTTTTTCCTCATGCATTTTTGATAGAGAATCATATTTTTGAGAGAAATCTGTTATAATCTCATTTAATGCAGTAAAGAATCTTTCTTCATCATTTTCAATAATGTCATCTACAGATTTTCTTAATTCTTCATAAACTCCAAGAAGTACTTTTTTCTCATAATAATTCTTTAATCTCTTCATTTGTTTAGATGCTTTTTCATTATATTCATTTCCAAATACTTTCCAATCTTTTTTAAACATACTAAAGAATCCACTAGAATTATTAACCTTTTCACTAGCTACTTCACTTGCACTTCTTCCTTGTTCAAAATCCTTATTATATCTCTCTATAGAACTATATAGATCACTAGTCTCTTCAGATAATACACCTATTTTTTCAAGTAAGATAGTTTTTAACTCATATAAAAAACTTCTTGAAGCTATTGGATGTAGTGCCTGTCCATCTTTAACTCCTAATATCCAATATATAGGTTGATATGGAAATTTTGCCATATCTTTAGGTTCAATTAAATGTAATGGTAAAATATCACTGCTAATAATACTTTTCTTATCTTCTATTCCATTATTTACAGCTTTTTTAAATCTAATTAAAATAGTTTCAAAGTTTTCTACTTCGTTTTTCATTTCATCAGGTTTAGAATTTAATCTTTCAACTTGAGGTCCACTATATCTGTTAAACTCTTTATATTCTTTTGATTCAGTAACATCATCTTCTACTCTTTTATTAATATTTTCAATTAATAATTTAACTTTTTTATCTCCTAATTCCCCTTCAGCATTTATCTCATATAAACTTCTTTCTAGATGCTTAAAGAATACATTATTGTTTTTTATCTCATTTTCAAATAATTCATTTATTCTTATATATTTTTTAGGAACTTCTCTAAAGATACCTTGTTTTTTATAATTTTCAATCTCTTCTACTTCATGTCTATATAAATCATCTAATTTCAACCAATTTTTTCCTATATTTTCAGATGCTATTCTATAAGAACTATAATCAACTATATCTTTATATGGATATATTAAAGTTGAAACTCCTGCACTTGCATATCTAGCTCTTCCATCATTTTCAACTATATTTCTCAATGTATTTATCTCATCTGAGTCAGTCTCTCTTGCTATATCACTAAATAGTTGAAGATATATAACTTTAGATATTTGATCTAGATAGTGTTGATACTCTCCTAAATGTTGACCATCAAGATTTTCATAATCATATAAGAATACAAAATCATATGGATTTGTTGTTACTTTTTCATCTGCCATACCTGGTTTATATGCTAATTGAATATTGATATTATTTTCATCATCTTGTCCCATTGTAGATTTTATTATTGCATCTAACTCTTTTAAACAAGCATATCCATTAGCACGTACATTTATTGTATTTACTCCATTTATGATATTATTTTTTACAAAAATATCTGGCAACACAAAACTTCCTCTTATTGTTACATTTTTACCTTTGCTTTTGAAATAATCTTTCAAATATAAAGCTGTTTGTAAAAATATTCCTGATCCTGTTCCCCCTGCTATTGAGCACACTATCATAACTCTTACATCATTTGCATAATCTAATCCATCAACTTGTGAAAATGTTTGCAATTTTTTTTCTAAGTCTATTAATTTTTCAGGATTTCCCATAACTTGCATATATGCTAGTCTTGAAATAGCTCTTATCTGTCCAGCTCCATCAGAAAATTTTGTTCTTAGTATTGTAGGTGATTCATTTGGAAACCACTCTGTAACATTACTTCTTCTTATTTTTTCATCCAATAAACATTGCTCAACTGTATACTCTGAGCTTGTAACAGTTATATCAGAATTCTTTAATCCTAGTTTTAAAATATCATTTATATTTGTATCGAAAGTATGAACTACTACTCTCTTTCTTTCTGATTCTGGAAGCTCCTTATAAATTCTTGATGCTATTTCACATCCAGCTCCTCCAAGTCCTAAAAGTAATACTGGTTTATTTTCCATAATTTTCTCCCCTTATATTAATAGTATGTATATTCTTTTACTTTTCCCTCTTGATAAATTATTTTTATTCCATTTCCCGTAAATAAAATATGTTCCTTTTTATCTTTTAACTCATCTTTTCCAATTAAGTCTCCATTGATAAAGATTTTTTTAACTGCACCTGTATTAAATAATTTGTCTAATTCTTCACCTAAAACTTTTATATTTGTATTATTTGCAATAAAAGTAATTCCTTCTATCTTTTTACTTTCTTTTAAATAAGGTGTTAATTTATTTAAAATACTAGCTTTTAACTCAACTTTTCTACTTATTGGAAGATCTAATCCATCAAATCTTTCTGCTATCTCTATTTTCTTATTTTTTAAAAATCTACTTTTCTTCCAATATCCTATTCCTAAAATTATAGCAACTATAAATCCTAAAATTATAGAAATTAATTGTCCCCAAGCTTCCCAAAATCCTATTTTTTCTATCTGAATCTCAATCTCTTTTTCTAATTTTACTTTTTCATCTTTATTTTCACAAACAACCTTTATCTTATACTTTCCTTGAGGATTTCTAAATTTAGTTACTCCATCATAGGTAGGTATTCTATAACTCCAAAAATTATCTTCTCTTTGTAGTTTTCCATTTAATTCATCTTTAAATTTTAATTTAAACTTTTTAAATTCTTCTCTATTTAAAGACTTATTATTTAATATTGGTCTAAAAATTATCTCTTTATCTTTAAGATCATTTTGAGTAATTACCTTAGTATCTATATTTTCTATTTTCAGATCATAAATCTTTTTTTCTTCTACTTTTTTTACTTCAACCTTCTTTACTACTACAGGTTTAGGTGTCTCTTTTTTTATCTCTTTTTTCTCTTCAAATTTTACTATTTTAGATACTGTTTCATCTCCATTGATGATATAGATATCAGATTGATAGAAAAAATATCCATCAAACTCAGCTACAGCATCAATTGATTTTTTTCCCTTCTCTATTTTTATACTTTTTTCATACTGTTTAGTTTTAGGATTATATTCTAAATCTATTCTTTTCCCACCATAGTTTATATAAACTTGAGTTCCATCAATATATTTCATCGGCTCTTTATCATTAGCATTTTTTAAGAATCCATATACCTTTATTTCATCTTCTGGAGCCATTTTTAATACTCTTCCATCTAATTCTTTGCCATTGATATCTGTAATTTTTACTTCAAATTCTCCAGCTACTTCTGGAAAGATTTTAATATTACTTGGTACTCCATCTTTGAAACTAATTCTTAACTCCTCAATATCTTTGTCACCTTTTTCAACATTTATATGAATAACATTTGCATATAAATCAACATTTTTGGTTGCTTTTTTAGGAGTGTATACTTCTATTAATTTTTCCTCTTTATCTCCTATTTTTACATTATCAATTTCTTGTAATTTTCCATCTTTATCTTTTTGATTTAAAATTATAACTTTTTTTAAAGGAAATAATGATAAGAATTTTATATCATTTCCATCTATTTTATAATTTTTTTCCTCTTTTTTTGAAGATTTATTTGTTAAAAGCTGAGCTATCTCTTCCATTTTTTCTATAATGTCGTGTTGACCTACTGACTTATAAATTTTAGGATATTCTCCTTGTCCAAAAATCTCTTTCCAGATTTCAACCCCAGATTGCTCCTCATACTTATCTAACTCTTTTTTATTAGAACCTATTAATAAAAATATTGGTCTAACATCATTTTCTGCTATTAAACTACTTATATCTTCTTTTATTTTTTCTAATTCAGGTATTGGATTCCCATCTTCAAAGTTTCCATCTGTTATCATTATTAACCAGTTAATGTCATCTTGTTTAGCATTAATTTTCATATATTCAACAACAGAACTAACTGATTTATATGGAGTTAAATTTGACTTAGGGACTATTTTTTCTCTAAAAAATTCTAACTCTTTTGGTATATCTTTTAGATTTATAATCATTTTATTTCTAAAATCATTGTCTAAATCACTCATTTTTGTTATTATTAAATTATCATCTTTCTCTAATAGTGAAATTAAAGTTTGCATTGCATAATTGGCATAAATGGAACGATTATCTTTTTTCATAGATTTTGAATCGTCATACACTACATAGATATTTTTTGAAAAGCATACAAATGTAAAAAAAAGGTAAAGCAATAAAAATAGTTTTTTCCTCATTTTTCCCCCTAAATATTTAATTGAATATTTAGATGTTTTAATTAAAATTAACACATCTATTTTTTATTTTAATTACTAGCAATAAATATATAAATAATCTATGAATATTATATTATATAATAGTACATATT
>JADYUE010000034.1 GCA_021531615.1 Fusobacterium varium
GCGAAAATCACTGGAGTTACTTGAAAATTTATTTGTTTTTTCTACCAACACTATTTGACAAAGAGCCAAACAAAAAAGCCCACAAACATTGTGTTTGTGAGCTCTGTAAAATCCAACCAATTATCTTTTTGAGAATTGAGGACTTCTTCTTGCTTTTTTCTTTCCGTATTTCTTTCTTTCAACCATTCTTGAGTCTCTAGTTAAGAATCCAGCTTCTCTTAAAGCAGCTTTTAAAGTTTCATCAGATAATAAAAGTGCTCTTGATACTCCGTGTCTGATAGCTCCAGCTTGTCCAGAGTTTCCTCCTCCAACTACATTAACTCTTACTTCAAATTTATCTAAAGTTTCAGTTAATACTAATGGTTGCTCAACTATTCTAGAAAGAATTTGTCTTCCTCCAAAATATTCAGACATAGGTTTTCCATTTATTACAATTCCTTTTCCTCCAGGAATTAATCTTACTCTTGCTACAGAAGTTTTTCTTCTACCAGTTCCTCTATATTGAATCATTTCAGCCACTGTCATTTACCCCCTATTAAAATTCTACCTTTACTGGTTTTTGTGCTGTATGTGCATGTTCTGCACCTGCGAACACTCTTAATCTTGTTAGTTGTTCTCTTCCTAATTTATTTTTTGGAAGCATTCTTTTAACAGCTAGCATTAGTAGTTCTTCTGGTTTTTTTTCTAAGATTTCTCCTAGTCTTCTTTCTCTTATTCCTCCTGGGAATCCTGAGTGGTTGTAGTATTTTTTGTCAGTTAATTTGTTTCCTGTTACAACAATTTTAGCTGCGTTAGTAACTACTACATAATCTCCTCCATCAACGTGTGGAGTGAAAGTTAATTTTTCTTTACCCATTAATTTTTTAGCTATTTCAGTCGCTAATCTTCCTAATATTTGCCCTTCAGCGTCATAATGATGCCATTCTCTAACAACATCTTCTTTTCTTTGCATAAAAGTATACTTTTTCACTTTAATTTTTCCTCCTCAAATGTTATATCTTCTAATATAACGCAACGGTCCTTTGTGGGAAAGGTTTAATATACCTTATTATTATATTAGATTCTCTCTATTTTGTCAAGAAATTTTATTTATTTTTCATCAGCAATTTCTTGATTTTCTTCTTCTTTTTTCTCAGGTTGCTTAGGAATAGGATTTCCAAACATCCATTCAATTTGTCTTCTCATTCCTGTTAATTCAAAAACTTTATCTCCTACTACTAATCTATCATTTTCAGGAATAGCTATATGTCCCTCTTCTAATGGAGCATCTTTATCTAAACTTACTTGAATCTTAACTGCTTCCTCTACTCCAACAGGTTTAAATTCTGTTTTAACAGTTTTTATTACTCCATCTGTAGCAAGTATTTTAGCTATTTCTTCATCAGAGAATCTTCTTTGAGGTGGATAATCTGCTATAAATAAATCAGCTGTTTGGATGAATTTAACTTTATCTTCAGCTACTTTTTCAAATATATCTACTGTATATTTTCCTCTTTCTGTTACTAAGAATTTTTCTAAATCAACTATTTTCTTTCCTACTCCAAATGGATCTAACATTACTCCAAATTCTCCTTTAGTTATTAAAGAATCATCTGGTGCATTTAATCTTATTTCAAACATTGTTGGTCTTTCTAATTCTGAAAAAGTAAATACTATTGAAAGATTTACCATTGGAAATGGGAACATTGGTTGAATTAAGTTGTCAAAAGCTCCTAAAATATCTACAACTCCAGGAACTTGTGGATTTGGTTGTGCTTTGTATGCTGTAACTATACTTTTTAATTTTGGCATCTTCTTTACCCCTCTTTATTTATTGATTTTTAAACATTTACTTTAATATATCATATTTTTTTTAGCTTTGCAAACTAAAGGAGAGATTAACTCTCTCCTTTAGTAGAATCATTTTTTATTTCTCTTTAGCAACATTTTCTCCAGCTATCTTACCAAATACTGTTATATCTGCTAAAGCATTTCCTCCAAGTCTATTTGTACCATGGATTCCACCTGTAACCTCTCCAGCTGCATATAATCCAGGAATTATGTTTCCTTTTTCATCAATTACTTGAGCTTTTTCATTTATTTGAACTCCACCCATTGTGTGATGAACTGTAGGAATACGTGCTCCTGCATAGAATGGTGCTTTGTCAAATTTTATTCCTAATAGTTTTCTTCCATAAGCATCTTTTCCAGCATCAATTCCTTTATTATACTCTTCTATTGTTTTCTTTAGATTTTCTGCTGGAACATTTATTTTTTCTGCAAGCTCATCTAAACTATCAGCTTTCACTGCTCTACCTGCTTTTATTAAATCTCCTATTGATTCATTAAAATTATTTTTATCCTCTAAAGTAGGGTAAACCTTAGAATCAACTATTACCCACATATATGCATCTTTTTGGTTAAATAGAGCATTTGTCATAACGTCTCTTCTTTCATCTTCTGCTACAAAACGTTTTCCATCTTTATTAATAAATATTCTATCTTCAACTGTTGTTTCAATATTTCCACTTAAACTTCCTGTTACAGGATCTCCCATAGGTAAAAGTTGAATATCACTCATACCAACTAAATTAGCTCCAACTTTTTCAGCCATAACAATACCTGAAGCATCTCCACCTGGATGATTTGTTGTAAGAATATTTTCTGTTAATTTTGAGTTATATTTTTGTCTAAACTCTACATCTCCTGCAAATCCTCCAGTTGCTAATACAACTCCTTTATTTGCATTTAAAGTTATATTTTCAGTAGCTGATTCAGCTTTTACTCCAACTACTCTCCCATCTTTTTTTATTAATTCTGTGGCAGTAGTTTCATAAAGAATTCTTATACCATTTTTCTCTGCAAACTCTTTATGAGCTATAATTAATCCTGTTCCAACAGGAGCAGTAGGTTTATGACTTCTAGGATAAAGTGCTCCTAACACTGTAAATACCTCATCCTTAAAAGTTACTCCTAGACTTTCTAGCCATTCTAATGCTGGGTAAGCATTTTCAACTAAAACTCTAACTAATTTAGGATCCCCTTTTTTATCTCCACCTTCATATGTATGTTTAAAGTGTAGATCTACTGAATCTTCTATTCCTTGTGGAACTTGTCTTTTAGGGTCAACAGCATTGTATGCTCCTCCTGCTAATACTGTATTTCCTCCAAGTCTTGGCATCTTTTCAATCAGAATAACACTTGCTCCATTTTGTTTAGCTGAAGTAGCAGCTGCAAGTCCTGCTCCTCCTCCACCTATAACAACAACATCAGCAACATACTCTTGATTAACTCTTTTTATTTCAGCTTTAGGCTCTCTTTTTCTTAACTCTTTAATATCTCCACCAGCTGCTTTAACTGCATTAGTAATAGCTGTTAATACTCCTCTACTACTTACAGTAGCTCCTGCAACTGTATCAACACTCAATTTTTGTTTTTCAATAACTTCTCTAGGAACTCTTTCTAAGGCTACACTAGAAACAAAAGGTGTTTCCTTATTAGGTAGTACTTTTATATCCTCAATCTTATCTTTTGAAACTTTTACCTCTACTTCAACTTTTCCTCCATATCCTGCTGCTTCCCCTTTATATGTTCCAGGATTATAGGCAAAAGATGACATAGATATTCCAATCGCTAAAGTAGCTAGTACTAATTTTTTAAATTTATTCATATCTCCCTCCTAAAAAATGTTTTATAATTACATTATATTAGAATTAAGATACTCAGTCAATAAATTTAAGACACTTTAATTTATTTCATAACATAAAATTCAAAAGTTGTTCCTTTATTTTCTTCAGAAGTAATTGAAATTTTTCCTCCACATTTTTCTACAAGGTTTTTCACTATTGCTAATCCCAGTCCAGTTCCACCTAAATTGCTAGTTCTAGCTTTATCAACTCTATAGAATCTATCAAATACCTTATATTGCTCGCCTAATGGAATTCCTATCCCATTATCACTTACTACAAAATTATATCTGTCATTTTCCTCTTCTATCTTAATTTTTACACAAGGATTTTTAGAACTATTGTATATAATTCCATTTTCCACTAGATTTTTTAAGATCATTGTAACTTTTTCAAAATCTGTTCTTATATATTCATTTTCATCATTAACTTTAACTTCATACTGAATTTTTCCATTTTTTCTCTTTAAAACCATCTCTAAAGTTGTTTCTAAATTCTCTTTTATCTTATCTATTCCAACTTGTGTCATATTTAAAATATTTGAATTTTCTATCTTAGATATATTTAAAAAGTCCAAAACAATATTTTCTAATCTTTCAACATTTCCTTTAATCACATTTAAGAATTTTATTCTCATTGTTTCTGGAGCATCTTCTAAGGCAATTAAATATCCTTTTATATTTGTTAGAGGTGTTTTTAATTCGTGGCTGACATTGCTTATAAAGCTCTTTTGTACTTCAACAGCTTTTCTTGTGCTTGTAATATCTTTTATTGTCACTAATATTTGCCCACTAAAATCAATATGTTTTAAAGTAACTATAAAGTATCTTTTTAAAGCTTGAACATATACTTCCTCTTTAAAATTTTTCTTTTCAACAATTCCTTTTTTCATCACATCAATCAATTCAATATATCTTATACACTCCATGTACTTCTCTCTTGAATGATCAATAAGGTAACTTAAAACACTATTTTTTACTATAAATTTTCCATCATTATTCATCAATCCAATAAAAATATCAACTGATGATATAACTAAAGATAAAGTTTTTCTTTCACTTTGTAATCTTTCAATATTTTCTAAATTTTTACTTTGCCACTCTTTTAAAATGTTCCAAAATTCAAAGAACCATTTCTCCTCTTTAAGATAATTTATATTTTCCTTTTCTCCACTTTCTAAAAATCTCTTCATCTTTGTTATTTTATTATAGAAATCTCTTTTTATATAATTTTTATAAAAGAAATGAATAGCAAAGTTTAGAGCAATAAAAAATAGTACTTGAATAAATAAAAACTCTTTAATCTGTCTAAGTTCCTTTGTATAATCACTAGATGTTCTGATTATATATTCCTCTCCAAATTTATTTTCAAATCCTGTAGCATAGTAAGCAAAAACATATCCCATTGTTTTACTCTTTCTTATATCAAATCCCTCTTGCCCTTGTAGAGCCTCTTGAACCTCTTTTCTCTCTAAATGGTTGTCCATATGCTCTTCCCTTGAAACATTTTTAGAGTCATATTCTACCTTTCCATTTTTATCAATAAGGGTAAATCTCAAATCAATATCTGCAAAAATTTGACTGTATCTTTCATGTGAATTATCTTCAGCTAATCTTTTTACTAAAATAATATCTTGTTTTAATGTCTGTTTAGCTCTTTGTTGATACAGATTTGAAAGAATAGAGGAATTTAATCCTACAAATATTCCCTCTATAATCAATATCATTATAAGAGTTATTATCTCTTTTCTTCTAATTTGTAGCCAACTCCTTTCACTGTCTTTATACACTCAGCTAATTCTGGTATCTTATCTCTAAGTTTTGAAATATATACATCTACAGTTCTATCTCCTGTATAGTAGTTACTATTCCAAACTCTATCTAAAATCTTATCTCTTGTTATTACTAAATCTTTATTTTGAACTAATAACAATAATAGATCATACTCTTTCTTAGAAAATTCTATTTCCTTTCCATTAAAAGTTACTGTATGTCTACTTTCATCTATCTCTATATTTTTAAATTTATATTTTTCAACTTTTACTTCTCTATTTTTATTTTTTAAGAATTTCTTAATTCTTAAAACTAACTCTCTAGGGTCAAAAGGTTTTTTCATATAATCATCTGCACCTATTTCAAGCCCTTCTAATACATCTTCTATCTCTGTTTTTGCAGTAAGCATTATTATTATTGGTTCTCCATATTCAGAAGATATATCTTTTACTATTTTAGCAAAATTTTTCCCATCTAAATTTGGTAACATCAAATCTAAAACTACTAAATCATGTTTTTTCTCTCTCAACAGTTTTAATCCTTCTAAACCATCAGAGGCTCTATCCACTTCATAACCCTCTTTTGTTAAAAAATAAGAAATCAATTCTTGTATCTCTTTGTCATCTTCTACTATTAAAATTTTCATATTTTCTCTCCTAAAAAAATATTTTTCTATATTTTATATTATACCATAAAATAAAAATGCCCACTTAAAATTCTTCTTAAGTGGGCTAAAATTTTTAGTTCCTTATTTTAATTTATTTTACTGGAACAAATCCTTCATTTTTCATTATTTCTTGTCCTTCAGAAGAAACTGCATAATCTACTATTCCCTTAACTTCTCCTTCTCTTGCAGCATCTGCATACCAGAATACTTCTCTAGCTATTGGATAAGTTTTGTTAAGTACATTTTCTGGTGTTGCAGCTACTCCATCTACTGTTATTGCTTCTACACTACTATCCATGTATCCCATTCCAATATATCCAATTGCATATTTGTTAGCTTTAATTTCTTGTTTTATAGCTTCATTTGAAGGCATATATAGTGTTTTTGCACCATATTCTTGAGTTCCTTTAGAGTTTCCTTCTCTAATGATATGTTCTTTGAAGAATTCGTGAGTTCCTGAAGATGAATCTCTTGATAGAACTACTATTTCAGCATCTTCTCCACCTAGTTCTTTCCAGTTTGTAATCTCTCCTCTAAATACTTTTCCTAGAGTTTTATCATCTATATCTTTTACTGCATTTGTTTTATTAGCTATTATTGTAATACCATCATATCCAACTACTATTTCATCTACATTCATACCTTTTGCTTTAGCTTGATCTAACTCTTTTGATTTAATGTTTCTTGATGCCATAGCTATATCAGTTGTTCCATTTATTAAAGCTGAAATTCCAACTCCTGATCCTCCACCAGTTACTGCTATTCTTGCTCCTTTATGTCCACTCATATATTTTTCTACTATTGCTTGAGAAGCATTTAGAATTGTATCTGATCCTTTTATTTGTACAACTTTTGATCTTGCTTCTGATACTTGTCCTAATCCAAGTCCTCCAGCTAATATTAAAGCCATTATCATTCCATTTCTAAAAAATTTCATTTTATTCCTCCCTGAAAATTTTATTTTTTCTTTACGACTCAACTATATTCTTTACTTGTTAAACAAGTATTAATTTACTGTAAAACTCCTGTAAAAAACTTTTAACACAATTTTTACATTCAATTAATACATCATTAACAGAGCTACATTAAAATTAACATGATTTAATTAATTGAATAAATTTTTTATATATATCTAGGAGGTAAAATGTTTTCTATTAGGAGATTTAAAGATTCAAGTATGAAACATATTTTGTTTGGGGTAGGAGTTTCAAATATAATTATTATATTTCTAATCTTTCTATTTATATTCTCAAATGGAATGAAGTTTTTCGGTCACTATTCTGCAAAGGATTTTTTCTTTGGAGCAAAATGGATATCACTATCTGAGTTTTATGGACTATTACCATTGTTAGTAGGTTCTTTCTGGGTTACTTTAGTAGCACTTATTATATCTATCCCTGTTGGAATCTTTACTGCTATCTATATAGCTGAATATGCTTCTCCAAAAATGAGAACAACATTCAAAATTATAATTGAAACTATGTCAGCTATTCCATCAGTTGTTCTAGGATTTATTGGTCTATATGCCCTATCTACTATTGTAAAAGATCTTTTCAATCTAAACAGTGGACTTACAGCTCTTACTGGGGGAATAATGCTAGCTTTCATGGCAATTCCAACTATTGTAAGTATAGCTGATGACTCCCTTAATGCTCTTGATAAATCATATAAAGAGGCATCTCTTGCTTTAGGAGCTAATAAAGTAGAAACGATATTTAATGTTCTTCTTCCTGCTGCTTTTCCAGGAATCTTTGCTGGAATAATGTTGGGATTTGGAAGAATTATAGGGGAAACTCTTACTGTATTAATGATCACTGGTAACTCACCTATACTTGCTACATCACCTCTTTCTCCAGTAAGAACACTGACAGCAACAATAGCTGCTGAAATGGGAGAGGTAGTTCAAGGAAGTACTCATTACTTTGCTCTTTTTGCAATAGGTATAATTCTTTTCTTCATCAGTTTCATAACTAACAGTATAGCTGATAGATTTATTCAAAAATCAAGAAAATTTAATTAATCATAAGGAGTATAAAATGATTTTAGTCAAGAAGAAAAAAGAAAAAGTCGTTGAAAATTTAATTAAAATAGTTGGTATTCTCTCTATTATTCCAGTTTTTATCATATTAGGTTATATAATTTTTAAAGGTGTCTCAGCTATTTCATGGGATTTCTTAACTAAGATGCCTGAAGATGGAATGAGAGCTGGAGGAATCTTCCCAGCAATTGTTGGAACTATATGGCTTACTGTGGGAACTATTCTTATCTCTGTTCCTTTTGGAGTTTTAACTGGAATATACTTAGTTGAATATGCAAAAGATAACTGGTTAACTAGAATAATAAACTTAACAATTATTAACTTAGCTGGTATCCCTAGTATTATCTATGGACTTTTCGGTATGGCTCTATTTGTAATCTTTCTAGAGTTTGATGTGTCTATTCTTTCTGGATCACTTACATTAGGAATTATGTGTCTTCCAGTAATAATAACTTCTACTAGAGAATCACTTTTAACTATACCTAACCATTTAAGAGAAGCATCTCTTGCTTTAGGAGCTACGAAATGGGAAACTATTACAAAAGTAATTCTTCCTGCTGCTCTTCCTGGAATACTTACTGGAGTTATCCTTAGTATTTCAAGAGCTGCTGGAGAAACTGCTCCAATAATGTTTACTGCTGTAGCCTTTTACTTACCATTCTTACCAGAAACACCTTGGGATCAAGTAATGGCTCTACCTTACCACCTATATGTTATATCTACTCAAGTTCCTAATATGCCTCTTGAGTATATGACTGGTACTCTATTTGTTCTAGTTGTTATTACAATTAGTTTCAATCTTATTGGTGCTGCAATTAGACAAAAATTTAACAAAAATAATTAATTTTTAATATATCTAGGAGGAAATAAAAATAATGAATAATGATGATATTAGAATTCTTGTAAAAAACTTTAATTTCTATTATGGAAATTTCCAAGCATTAAAAAATATCAATATGGAAATTAAAAGAAATAAGGTTACTGCTCTTATAGGACCTTCAGGTTGTGGAAAATCTACTTTCCTTAGATCTATCAATAGAATGAATGACTTAATTTCTGGAAGTAGATATGAAGGTGAAATTATATTTGATGGAAAAAATATATTTGATAAAGATTGTGATATAGTTGATTTAAGAAAAAATATTGGAATGGTTTTCCAAAAACCAAATCCATTCCCAAAAACTATCTATGAAAATTTAGTTTATGCTCCTAAGTTACATGGTGAAAAAGATAAAGATAAGCTTGATGAGATTGTTGAGAGCTCTTTAAAATCAGTTGCTCTTTGGGATGAAGTAAAGGATAAACTACATAAATCTTCTCTAGGACTTTCTGGAGGACAACAACAAAGATTATGTATAGCAAGAGCTATATCAGTAGATCCTCAAATTCTATTAATGGATGAGCCTACATCAGCTCTTGACCCAATATCTACTGCAAAAATTGAAGAATTAATTAGACAATTAGAAAAAAAATATAGTATCATTATAGTTACACACAATATGCAACAAGCTTCAAGAATATCTGAATATACTGGATTTTTCTATCAAGGTGTCTTAGAAGAATTTGACAAAACTGAGCTTATATTTACAACTCCTCATAAGAAGAAAACCGAAGATTATATTACTGGAAAATTTGGATAGAAAGAATTTTAAATATAAAGCTTATAAGAATAATTAGGAGGGTAAAATGAAAAACTTGCAAGAAAGTCTTGAAGGACTTAATCAACATTATTTAGAACTTTTAAAAAATCTTAATAGAGTTTTAGATGTAAATATTGAAATGTTACACAATCAAAAATTTGAACCTGTTTTATATGGTGAATGTGTAGTTGTAGAAGATATTATCAATGCTTTTGAAGTTAAATTAAAAGAGGATTCTATTGTATCTATTGCTAGATTCCAACCAGCAGCAGGAAATTTAAGATTATTGATTATGTTAATCAATAGTGCTAGACTTTTAGAGAGAATGGGAGACCTTTTAAAAGCTAACTTAATTATTATCAGAGAGATAGAAAAAAAATCCCCTCAAGTTGCTCAATATCTAAATGAGATACTTTATCCAATGGTATCTAAGATAAGAACAATCTATGAAAGTTATATTTCAGCATTTATTAATAGTGATGAAAAAGCTCTTTATGCTCTTTTAACTCAAGATGATGAGATTGATGAACTAGCAGAAAAGAATTTAAAAGCCCTTATGGATATTATGAAAGCTTCTCCAGAAAATGTGGAAGGTGGAACTTATCTTGTTCTTCTAAATAAAAAATATGAGAGATTCTCTGATCATGTTATGCACTTAGTTGTAGATCTAGTGTATATTTTAAAAGGAGAAAATCTTAGAAAATTAGAGCTTTTAGAAGAAAAGAAATTAAAAAAATAAATTTTCTTGTTGACAATTTATTTTACTTGTGATATACCTAAAACAACAAAAGATTTTAAGTAAAAGGAGGTTCAAAATGTTTTTTAGCAAGTTAAGGATAAGGAAAAATGAAAATACTGTAAAAAATAAATACCTTATCTTTTTAGTGTGCTAGAGGACATTGTGTACTCTCAACTTTTATTTATAATTTTATATTAATATTTTTGTGCCAATTCTATTGAATTTTAAGGTACAATTTTATTGCATATATTTTTTAAAAATAATGTCAGTATAGCATTCTTGTTATACTGACTTTTTTATTTTAATAATTATTACATGGAGGGAAGAATATGAATAATTTAACAGAAAAACTTTCAACGCTTTTTGAAACTCACAAAGAGGAATTTAAAGAACTAAATGAGTATCTTTATAACAACCCAGAGTTAGGTTTAAAAGAGGTTAAAGCTTGTGCTGCTCACACTGCAATCTTAAAAAAATATGGTTTTGAAGTAGAAACTGGTTTTGCTGGATTACCAACTGCTTTTATTGGAAAATTTACTTTAGGTAAAGATACTCCTAAAATTGCAATACTTGCTGAATATGATGCTCTTCCAGGTGTTGGACATGGATGTGGACATAATATTTTTGGTGTAACAAGTGTAGCTGCTGGTATCATGGTAAAAAATATTATGGAGAGTGAAAATATTCAAGGACAAATCCTAGTTATTGGAACACCTGCTGAAGAAACAAATGGAGCTAAAGTTGATATGGCTAATCAAGGTATCTTTGATAATATAGATGTGGCAATGGCTGTACATCCTTGTGGAGAAGCTCATTTTAGAAGTGGAAGTTCTCAAGCAATGGAAGCTATTCAATTTACTTTTAAAGGGAAAACAGCTCATGCTGCTGGTGCTCCTCATGAAGGAATAAATGCTCTTGATGGTGTTCTAATGCTATTTAACTCAGTAAATGCTTTAAGACAGCAAACTATTGAAACTGCTAGAATACATGGAATTATAACTAATGGTGGAAAAGCAGCTAATATTATACCTGATCTTGCTGTGGCTAACTTCTATGTAAGAGCTAAAACTCTTGACTACTTAAAAGGATTAGTTGAAAGAGTTAAAAATTGTGCTAAAGGAGCTGCTCTTGCTACTGGAACTACATTAGAGATGATGAACTATGAAACAAGTTTTGCTGACCTTGTAACAAATAAAAAACTTTCTGAAACTTATGAAAAAAATCTTCGTTCTTTAGGAGTAACTGATATAAGATCTAAAGAAAGTGGAGGTTCTACAGATATGGGAGATGTAAGCCACTGTTGTCCTACTATTCACCCTAACTTCCCATTGACAACTAAACATCTTACTGGACACAGTGTAGAGTTTGCTTGTGCTTCTATTGCTCCTGAAGCTTACAAAGGAATGAAAGAAGCTTCTATATCTATGGTACTTACTGCATTAGATATATTTAAAGATCCTGAACTTTTAAAAGAGATCAAAGAAGAATTTAATACTACATTTAAAAAATAAACTAATAAAATACTTTTTACAAATAATTAAATAAACTACTTGGAGGAATACAAAATGAAAAAATTAATACTACTTTTTATGATTTTAATCTCATCTTTTGCTTTTGGAGCTAAAAAACTTTATGTAGGAACAAATGCAGAATTTAAACCTTACGAATATTTAGAAGGAGATAAACTTGTTGGATTTGATATTGAACTTATGGAAGCTGTTGCCAAAGAGATGGGATATGATGTACATTGGGTAAATATGGGGTTTGATGGATTACTTCCAGCACTACAAATGAAGAAAGTTGATGCTGTTATTGCTGGAATGTCACAAACTCCTGAAAGAAAAAAAGCTGTTGATTTCTCAATACCATATATGAGCAAAGTAAAAGGTGAACACTATGTTATTGTTAATGAAAATAGCACTATGACAAAAAAAGAGGAACTTAAAGGTAAAAAAGTTGGGGTTCAAATTGGAACTATTCAAGAAGAGTTTACTTTAGCACTTGGTGGAATCCCTCAACTATACAATGCTTGGACTGGAGCTTTAATGGATTTACAACAAGATAAAATTGCTGGAGTTATCATTGCTGATGTTTCTGCAGAAGCATATTTAAAAAATATGACTGGACTTAAAAAAATAGATGTTGTTATTGATAATCAACCTGGAGCTTCTATTGCTTTTAGAAAAGGAGAAACTGAGTTAGCTGAAGCTGCAAGTAAAGCTATCTTAAAACTACAAGATAACGGAGAATACTTAAAAATATTACAAAAATACTTCCCAGAAAAAGTTGAAGAATTTTTAGCTATTCAAAAAAATAAAGCTACTAAATAATATTTTAAAAAATAGGTTTAAAATTTCAAAAAATAAGTTTATAATATATGTAGCTAAAGATGATATCCATCTTTGCTATCATAAAAAACTCCACAGCCCTAACTGTGGAGTTTTTTCTATCTAATCTTCTATTATTCCAAAATATTTTCCAGGAGATACCCCTTCATACTTTCTAAATGTTCTAATAAATGTATTAGAACTATTATATCCTACTAATTCAGCTAAATCCTTTATTCTTAGCCCACTATTTCCCTGCATAATCTCTTTAGATTTTTCTATTCTATATATACTCAGATAGTTTTTAAAGTTATCTCCCATAACCTTTTTAAATAATACACTTGTATATTTAAAAGAGTGTCCTAAATGGTCAGCAAGATTTTCCAATGAGATATCTATCATATAGTTTTCTTCAAGATATCTTTCTATCTTTATCTTTACACTTTCTATATCATTTTCCTCTTCCATCTTAGTAAGTTTACATATAGATAGTATTTTTTCTTGGAAAACATTTTTCAAATCTACAGCATTATTAATCTCTAGTATCTCATTAATTTTATAAGCTTTAATATCAATATTTTCATTTACTTCATTTAATTGTAAAAGTATTCTATTTAACGTATTATAAAGTAATACTCCAAACTCTCTAACATACTTTTTATCAATTACTTGTCCAGATTTTTGATTGAACATCTCATCTATTATTCTCTTAACACTTATCTCATTAGAGCTTAAAGTCCTCAATATAAGCTTAGATTCAACTTCAATAGGGTAATAATACTTATCAAAACTATTCTCTTTTAATCTATCTTGGAAAATTACACTATTTTGTTTATAAATATATTTATAGTCTAACATCTTTTTAGCTGTTCTATAAGCTTTTGGCATCTGTAACACATCATTATATACATTAGTTACCACTAAACTAAATTTTAGATTAAAGTTTCTATCAATATGTGAAACTAAGCATTTTAAAACCTCTTCTAGTTCCTCTCTTGTTAGACGTTCCTCTAATATAAAGGCTATACTTTTATAATCTATTCCTACGACTTCACATTTAACCTCTTCTGAAAAGTATTTTAAAACAAGATCTTTTGAGAGATTAAATTTATCAAAGATATTCTCAATAGAGTCAATATCAAATATCTCCATTATAACAACTCTATAACTTTTTACTTTAAATATCTCTGAAACATCATTTAAAATAGTTAAATCTAAATGCTCAGTAATTCCAGTAAGATACTCTTTTATTCTCTTTTGTTTCTGATAATTTCTAAGATTTAATATTTTACTTTGCAATGAAAGATTAATATTTTGTATCTCTTCTATCTTATTTTCAATATATTCTAACTCTTTTTCATCTTTATTTTTTATATATCCCATTTTTTTTGCTAACTGCTTAATTGGAATTATTATAAAATGTCTCCCTATTAGAATTAAAATATAAATTACAATAAAAATAGAAAATACCTTAGCAAATTCATAAAATACTATTTGTAAAATATTTATTGGTGGTTGAATATATAATAGAGTCAAATCAAAAGATGGAAGATAAAATATATGAAATTTCTTCCCTAATAATCTCTCTATATAACCTTCATCATTAAATATCTCTGTTTTCTTATTATTTAAAATCTCAACTAATTGCTCTTTTACTTTTCCAATTTTATTATTATTATTTCCTAAATTAATTAGTTCATTATTACTATAAATATACCATCTTTCAGCTGTCGGCATAATTTCAGAGAAAAAGTTATTTCTTTCTAAAGAGATTATATAACTTATAATAATATCATTTTGTGTCTTTATATCATCAAGGTATATATTTATATCCTCTTTAAAATAGTTTATATATTTTTCTCTATTCTCTACATCATTAGGAAAACCTATTGAACTATAAAACTCCTTTTTATCTGTTGTTCCATTTAATGTTGTTACTGAACTGGAAATATTATCTGCTACACTTACTAAATATCCCAACTTTCCATAAACACTATTTCTTTTCTTCAGCTCTAAAAAAAGTTGAGTCTTATTATAAGGTACATTTTGATTACTTGCTAAACTCATAACATAATTTTTATATTTATCACTAGATTTAAAATCATATAGAGTCATAGTTACAACTTCAGCTTTTCTTGCTAAATCATTGTATAACCTTTGGCTATTGCTCTTCTCCTCTAAATTTATATTCTTAACTTCATTATAGGAAGATAAAGTTATAATTATTAATATAAGCATAAGTATCCCTATAATCTTATTTCTTTTTGATTTTTTCCCCAATCTCCTCTTTAATCTATCCTTTAATTTTAATATATCTAACAATTTTATTTCCTTTCTATATAGACATTGTATATTATTTTTAATTATCAAACATATTATATCAATTTTTAGAATTTTTATAAAGGAGTTTTCACATTTTAATCAATACTTATTTCCAAAAAATAAAAAAGTTTATCTGAATGTTTCCACTCAAATAAACTTTTCTCTCTATAGTCCTGTGTCTTCTGTTGTAATTACAAGTGATATTCTTTTGCTGAATTTTCTACCATTTTCAATTATTCCAATGCTTAGTCCATCATTTTTATTTTGTAATTTTTCAGCTCTCATTTTATAATATTTTTCATGCTCTGCAATCTTTTCAAAACCACTATTTAAATCTTTAATTATTTTATTTTCTGATATTAAAATAATTATATTTTCTGCTCCAAATAGTGCTGAACTTGTGTTATAATCTCCTACTACTAGAATTTGTCCATCTTCTGTAATAAGTTCTCCCTCTATTATAGCCATTTCAGCTAGAAGAGATTCTCTTTTAACTTTTTCAGAGTCTTGTCCAAATCTATTATAAAATTTAAACTCTTTTAATTTGCTGATAAATTCATCATTCATAAGTTCCCAAGAATCACCAAGTGCTACTGTCTGTTCCCTATTTAGAAGAGATAATATTTTTTCTTGTGCATCTTTCACAGAAAAAACTCTATGTATAAGATAGCCTTTATCTAAAAGAACTTCACAAAGTCTATCTAACTTTTTCTCTTTATACCATCTTAAATTTTCTTCCATCTTAATCTCCTAATATCCTAAATTATCATTTATTAGTATAACTCTTGTTTTTCCACATGGTCTTTCCCCATTTTTGATTACTGATACAAAATTACACATTCTCATATCAGTACTACAATTTTCACATTTTCCACTGAAATTACAAGGAGTTTTATGATTTAGTCTTTTAGAATTTAAAGGTCCAGCATAGTAAAGTCTTTCATACCCTTCAGTTATATCCTTTACTATTTTATTTACACCAGTGATAACTATAACATTATGAGGTCCATAAGCCATTCCAGCTACACGATTTCCCCCTGAATCTATCTGCATTAGAAACCCATCTTCAGTGATAGCATTTGTTCCTGTTACAAGGAAATCACTTAATAGTGATTCCCTCATAACTTTAACTGTTGCTGGCCAAGTAGGTTGCTTAAATCTTTCAAAGAATTTATATTTTTCGCTTCTAAATTTTTCAAGAAGTCCTGTCATATTTAATGTAACAGATCCTCCCATACTGATAGAGCTTCCTTCTGGAATAAGATCCATAGTTATCTTTTCAGCTTCTTCAACTGTATCTACACAGATTACTTCAAAACCATTATTTTTTAGACTTTTTACTGTTCTTTCAACTTTATCTTTTAACAGTAATGCTTTTATCTTTTCCATAATTCCTCCAAAGAGAATTATTTAGCTTCTTTTCCTTCTCTTCTTAATCTTAATGTTTCAGCGTTAGCATCAACTCTTTTCTTAGATAGAGGATATACTAACATGAACATGATTACAACTAGTGTAAATAGAGTTGCTGGTGCTACTGTAGCAAGTTTGTAAATTCCGTTTAGAACTTCTTGAGTTTGTTCTTTAACTCCAGGTTGGAATCCGATGATTGCAAGAGCGTATCCAACTAAACTACTTCCAAGAGCTTGTCCAACTTTTCTTGAGAATGAGTAGATTGCATATAGAGTTCCATCTTCTCTTCTTCCAGTTTTGATTTCAGAATCGTCAATAACGTCGATGATTGCTCCCCAAATTACATATCCAAAGAATGTAACTCCTGAGAATCCAACTGAAGCGATTCCAACATAAACCCAAGGGTTTTTAATATTTAAGAAGCTTAATGTAGCAAATACACATGCAGCAAATCCAACCATTAAACTGATTGATTCTCTTTTTCCAAGTTTTTTAACTACTAATGTAACTAGTGTTGCCATTCCTAAAGCGATTCCTAATTTAATAGCATTGTATGTTGATAATGCAGCTGGCATTTTGAAGTAGTAAGCATATAGGTAAGCGTTAACTCCTCCAGTTAGTAGGTTACCGAATATTAGACAAACAGTTCCTCCTAAGATTCCTAGCATTGCACGGTTACTGAAGATCATTTTTACTGATTTACCGAATGAAAGTCCTTCTTTTGCTAGAGGTGGAACTTTAATACGTTCAGTAGTTAATTGGTAACAAATGAAGTAACAAATAATAGCAACTATTGAAATTCCTCCAGCAACTACTGGGAAGATATCTCCATTATTTCTGATTAATACTTGAGTTGCTCCATCTTTAATTACACGTTCGTAAATGATGATTGGTCCAAAGAATCCAATGATAAACTCTCCAATGTAAGCTCCCATTGCTCTGAATGTAATAAGTGATTGTCTTTCATCTGGTTTATCTGTGATAGCTGATGCCATTGCTCCATAAGGAATATTAACTCCAGTGAAACAGATACTTCCATATAGTAAGTAAGTTATATACATGTAGATAATTTTAAAAGTCATTGGTTGATCTTTTAATCCTGATTGATATAGTAAGAAACTTGCTATTGCAACTGGTGCAGCCATGATTCTTATCCATTTTTTAAACTTACCATCTTTACCTTGAGGTGTAATGTCAATAATTCTTCCCATTGTAACGTCTGTAAATGCATCCACTAGTCTTGATACTAGGAACATTGTTGCAACAACTTTTGGTGCCATTCCCCAAACTTGTGTATAGAATACCATTAGGAATTGACTTACAAATACTAGCATAACGTCATTTCCAAAGTCCCCAAATAAATAACCGATCTTGTCTCTCATACCAAAAGGTCTGAATTGTTTAGTTTGTTCCATTTTCCTTTGCTTTCCTCCTAAATTTTTTTATAATTTAAAGTTCTTTTTACCAATATTTATTCCAATCTGGTTTCATTATTCTTACAAGAGCTTCCATGTAGAAGTAGTCTCCCCACATACAACATTCATTTACACCAGAACCATTTGGTTTACTATATACAGAATCTGTTAATAGTCCATTTGATCTTTCTATGTTTTTAGTTGTATAGTTTTTAATTAATGATTTCATTATTGCTTTTACTGCATTTGAGTAGATTTTTTTATCTGGATCTGAATCTGGAAGATATTTTATCATTTCAAGCATTCCACAAACTGCTATTGTAGCTGCTGAAGTATCTCTTTCTTCTCCTGATGTTTCATCAAACATTAAATCCCAGTAACAGATGTTATCCTCTGGTAGGTGATTTAAGAAGTAGTTTGTTACTCTTTTGAATAGAGTAATGAATTTTTCATCTTTTAAGTAGCTATATGCTAGAGGGAATCCATATACTCCCCATGCTTGTCCTCTTGCCCATGCTGAGTTATCTGATGCACCTTGTGCTGTAACTCCTTTAGTTGGTTTTCCTGTTTCTGGGTCAAAGTAGAAAGTGTGATGAGTTGAACTATCTTCTCTTACTACTACGCTTGCTGCTGTATGAAGATGTTTTGCAGCTATCTCTCTATATTTAGGATCTCCAGTAACTTCTGTTGCCCAGAATAATAGAGGTACGTTTAAGTTACAATCTATTATTAATCTATAAGCTGTAGGATCATCTAGATCTCCCCAAGCTTGGATAAATTCACCTTTTTCTTTATATCTTTTGATTAGGTGATCTGCTGCTTTTAATCCCGCATTTTTAGCTCTTTCATTTCCTGTGATCTTATATCCTGCAACTACTGAAGGAGTATATAGGAATCCTAAGTCATGGTGATTTACTGCAACTTTATTTGTAATTCTTTCATCATAACTTTTGATTTGGAAGAAAGCTGTTTTTCTATATCTTTCTTCTCCTGTAATTTCATATGCTAACCATAGCATTCCTGTCCAGAATCCACTTGTCCAGTCGTCCCATTCTCCACCATTTAAAATTCCTGGATATACATAGTTTGTACTGCAAGGTCTTGGGAAAGTATTAATAAAAGTTTTTGTATTTCCATCTATTTTTGATAATGCTTCATGTAATGCTCCAAATAGCATTTCTTGTGGAAAATCAACATCTTGAGAAAATCTTTCTCTGATCTCTTTTTTTAATTCCATGAGTTTTGCCTCCTAGTTTCTATATTCTTTAAAAAATTAAAATTCAAATTTATCGTTGTATTTAACAGCCCATTCTCTTAATTTAGCTTCTAATTCAGCAGCTACTTCATTTTCTGAGCAATCATTTAATCTTATTGGATTCATTTGGTATGGATCGTTTATATTATCATATAGTAATCTTTCGATTCCGTGTGCCATTGTGTATCCTCTATTTATTGCATAAGTATATTGTTTTGTTCTTATAGCTCTCCATCCAAAAGCAACATTTTCTTTTCCGTGGCTTCTGAATTCTTCAATAGCTCTCATTTGTCCAGGGTATCCAGTCATTATTGCATAGTTTTCTACATCGCTTCCATTTACTATAACTTCTTTTAAGTCAATTCCTTGAACAGATTCAGGAATAGGAAGTTCCATTAATGATAATAATGTTGGCATAATATCAACACCATTTAATACAACATCTGTTCTTCCTTTAACAAATCTATCTCCATATTTAATAAGGAATGGTACTCCAGTTGATTCTTCAAACCATACGTGTTTACTCCATAGTCTGTGAGCACATAGCATTTCTCCATGGTCTGCTGTTAGAACTATTATTGTATCATCATATATTCCATTATCTTTTAAATTTTGTAGAAGTCTTCCAAAGTTTTCATCTATTCCTGTTACAGCTGCAAAATATTTTCTCATTACATCTTGATATTGCTCATCTGTAAAGTTTAATCTTGGGTTAACACTTTCTGTATGATCTGTTACTCCAGTTAATAGTACATTTGGATTAACTTTAAATTTCTTATCTTTATACATATCCACATATTTTTGTGGTACTAAATCTAATGGAGTGTGTGGTGGGTTCCATGATAAGATAAGTGAGAATGCTTCATCTTTATTTTTATTAATGAATTCTATAGCCTTATCTGTTTCATGTTCAACTGACCATTGATCTATTTGTATCATTTTATTATCATCATGCCAGTAGTGTGGTTTTAAATGTTGATCATAAGTTCCATATGAATACCAGTAATCAACACCGTGTCTTCTTTTTCCAGGTGGTGTAAATGCGTCCCAATCTCTTGCTCCAGATACTGGCTCAGGATTGAAGTTTACTTCTGGACTATCTAAGTGCCATTTTCCTATATATCCTATTTTATATCCATCATTTTTTAATACATCCATTAATGTTACATCAGTTTCTCTTAACTCTAAGTTTGGTAATCCTGGTTTGCAGTTTGTCCATACTCCGTGAGTTACTGGATGTGTTCCTGTAAACATTGTAGCTCTGTTTGGTGAGCATAGTGGACAAGCACTCATGGCATTGTCAAAGTTTAAAGCTTCTTGTGCAAAACTGTCTATATTTGGTGTAATTACTTCATCTTTTTCCATGAATCCCATAGCGTCTCTACGCCATTGATCAGCAAAAACAAATAATAAGTTTGGTTTTCTTTTCATAAATCTATTCCTCCTTTAGTTTTATGCTTTTGTTTTTATTCTTGCATTTCTGTCAAAATTCTTTCTATATTTTTCATTTTCTTACACTACGGAGTATATCAGATTTAAAAAAAATGTAAATCTCCACTATTCATCTAGAATAATGATTATTTAGTATTTAGTATTTTCTATATATTTTTTCATTATTTTTAGTATTTTTTTTAGTAATTTTTTTATACAGTTTTAATATTTTTTGCTTGTAAATTAGAAATAAAGATTAGTTATGCTTGAAATTGTTTTTTTTATTCATTTTTCTTTTATTTTTTTGATTTTATTTTCAATTTTTTCACTAGTTTTTCTTATTCAAATTTCTATCTTGATTTATGAATACATTTCTTTTTATAAAAATAAAGAATGGTTCCTAATAGTACACTTAATTAGAAACCATTCTTTTCTATTTGTTTATAAATCTTCTATATGCTTGCTTTTGTATTTCTTTTGCTCTCTCTAGTCCAGCTTTATTTAACCTATAAATGTAATTATTCCAATCTTTATCTACATTTGAAACCCCTAATATCCAAATTTGTGCCATCTCCTCTGTTATTGATCTCAATTGCATCTCTATTTGTGATAACTCCTCTATCTCTTCCATTGTATACTTCAATGTTGGTAGAGGATCTTTTACTACACCAGATTTTATATACAGATCCATATCCTTAACTGTTCTTGGATCTGCCCACTCTCTCTCATTATTTGCATCTTGAAACATTCCTAATCTATATTGAGCTCCTGTTTCCCTAAGCACTGCTAGTGGTGGACGTCCTTGAGAATCTTTCAATATTTTATCTGTAAACTTTGGTTTTCCATCTACTAAAATATAGTCTTCTCCCTCTACTCCAAAATTCCACAATCTTCTTCCCTCTTCTGTATACCAAAAATCAAAGTATTTAATTATTGTTACTGGATCCTTTGCTTTTGAAGTTATAGACCACCCTCCTAAATAGTTAGGTCTTGAAAATGAAGTTGTCTTTTTTCCATCAAATTCAGGTGGTAAAATTACTGAAAATTCAAAGCCAGGTATATTCTTTTCAAGACGACTATTATAGTTTCCAGTACTTGAAAACCAGTCACAAGTAAACCCACCTATATTGTTATTTAAAATATAATCTCTTGAAGTTAAACTCCTTGTTAATACCTCTTGATCTATCAGCCCTTCTTCAAACCATTTAGCTATCTCTCTTATTGCTCTTCTATACTCTGGTTGAGCTGGTCCATATACAGGATTTTTTCCACCAGAGTTATACCAAGTAGATTCTGCTTTAAATATATCTAATAATGCAGTTATAACTTTATTTATAGTATTTCCCCTTATAAATACTGGTATTTCATCTTTTTTACCATTTCCATTGGGATCTTTATCTCTAAAAGCTATTAGAACCTGATAAAGTTCCTCTACTGTTTTAGGTTCTTTTAATCCTAACTTTCTCAACCAATCCTTTCTAATATAATATCCTTGTGAAGTTCTTATATTTTCATAATCATTATAGTTAGGTATCATATATATGTGTCCATCTGCTGCTACTGCATCTTTTTTATATTCAGGATTTTTATCAAAAAATCTTTTTATATTTGGAGCATGTTCCTCAATCAATTTTTCTAAAGGTATAACTTTCTTTTCTGCTCCTAATTTTTCCAATTCTTCTGGATATTCATATCCAATAATATCTGGAATATTTCCAGTTATCAACATAAGTTGAAAAGCTTGTACCTCATCACTTTGATTTCTTGAGGCTACCCCTTTTAATCTTATATTTGTCATCTCTGTTGCTTTTCTAAAAACAGGAAGTTCTCCATTAAAAGCTTTTCCCAAATGTATTGCAAATATAGTAAACTCTTTTAGCTCCTTTGAAATTAAAAATTTGCTTTTTTCATCTACTTTTATCTTCTCATCTTTCTTAATTTTATTACATCCTAAAATTAGAAATAAAAGAGTAATTATTAAATATACTTTTTTCACTTTTCCTCCTGTATTCAATAATAGTCCTTGTTCTCATTATAGCATTTAACTTTTTTATTACAAAATAATATTTTAACTAAAATATCTAAGAGTTTTAAATAATTTAATTAAAATATTATATAAATAAAGGAAAGGTTAAAACCTTTCCTTTATAAAAACATAAATTTAATATAATTATTATCTTAAATCTTCCATTGCTACATGGTCCATATCAGTAAATGTTTGGTTTTCTCCAACCATTCCCCATATGAATGTATAGTTGCTTGTTCCTACACCAGAGTGGATTGACCAAGATGGAGAGATAACTCCTTGTTCGTTAGCCATGATGATGTGTCTAGTTTCTGTAGGTTCTCCCATTAGGTGGAAAACTCTTGTTTCTGGTTGCATGTTGAAGTAGAAGTAAACTTCCATTCTTCTTTCATGAGTGTGGCATGGCATTGTGTTCCACATGTTATTTGGTTCAAGAACTGTCATTCCCATTAATAATTGACAAGATTTACATACTGCTGGGTGAACATATTGGAATATTGTTCTTTCGTTTGAGTTTGCTAAGCTTCCTAATTTAACTGGGTTAGCTTTTTCTATGTCAATTTTAACTATTGGATAAGTTGTGTGAGCTGGTGCTGAGTTTACATAGAATTTAGCTGGGTTAGCTGAATCTTCTGATGTAAATACTAATTCTTTAGAACCCATTCCAACATATAGTCCATCTTTTGGATTCATTTTGTATTCTACACCGTCTACAACTATTTTACCTGCTCCACCGATGTTGATTACTCCTAATTCTCTTCTTTCTAGGAAAAATTCAGATCCAAGTTCTTTACTTCCTTCAAGTCTAACTTCTTTAGTTACTGGCATGATTCCTCCAGCAATTATTCTGTCAACGTGAGAGTAAGTTAAAGCTGCTTCGTCTGCTTCAAATATAGTTTCTATAAAATAATGTTTTCTTAATTCTTCAGTTGTGTAATGTTTTGAATCTTCTGGATGATTTGCATATCTTACATCTAATTTCATTTTATCTCTCCTTTATATTTAAATTTATTTTTTTATTGAACTATCTAACTAGCCATCCACCATCTACTGCTAAGATGTGTCCGTTTACATAGTCTGATGCTTTACTTGCTAAGAATACTACTGCTCCCATTAAATCAAATGGATCTGCCC
>JADYUE010000035.1 GCA_021531615.1 Fusobacterium varium
GAAGAGATAAAATCAGTTGTTATGCCTATTGATTTAGTAGTTCCTAAATGGAATAAAGAACTTAAAATTTGGGAAGAGAGAGCAACTCAAAAGGAAATAAAAGAACACTACTTTGATATGATAAATAAATTTAAAGCTGAAATATTGGAAGTAGGATTTGATTTTAACTCTCATCAACAAAAGTGTAGAGAAAAAGACCTAGCACTTTTAGGTAATGCAATAGCAGCTAATGAAGATGCTCAAGTATATTCAAAAACTCCTGTGAGTCATTGGAGCTTTAATGATCACGATGTAGTTGAAATGTCTTTAGAAGATTTGAAACATTTGAGAATAGCAGGGGCAACATTTGTACAAACAATATTCCTTGTTGAAGCACAACTTAAATCTGCTAGTCCAGACATTTTATTATCTAAAGAAAGCTTTATAAATAAAGTAGATGAATTATGTGTCGTTAAGTGTTTTAAAAACCTCGTATAACTAAAATTACGAGGTCGTAATTTATCATAGGGAGGTTTATCATGAATAAAGCAAGTAAAAGAACCAGAGATAACTTAAAAGGTGTTAATGAAAAATTAGTAATGTTAGCAGGATATGCTCTTGCTATATCTGAACAAGACTTTTTTGTTAATGAAGGTCTTAGATCAACAGCAAAACAACAAGAATATTATAAAGCAGGTGCTAGTCAATTAGATGGAATCAATAAAAAATCTAAGCATCAGTTAGGAAGAGCGATTGATGTATATTATGTTGGATGGAAAAACACTGATAAGGTAAACGATCCTAGATGGGAAAAAGTTTATAAAGCATTTAGAACAGCAGCAGCAAATTTACATATAAATATAGTATTTGGAGCCAATTGGAAATCTTTTAAGGATAATCCACATATCGAATTAGCTAAGGGGGAATAGATTAATGAATGTTGTTATAAAATTTTTAAAGTACTTTATTTGCAAATATTTTGGAACAATAGCTATTGAAAAAATAATTGTGATTTTATTAGGCGAACTTGTAAAAAGAACAGATAGTAAAGTTGATGATCAAATATATGAGGAAGTATTTAATAAGACTCATGGTGATGTCTAGTGAGTGCTGAGTTGAGTTCAATAATTTCAGTAGCAGTAGCTATTACTGGAGTAATAGCATCTGCTATTGGAGGAATATTTGCTTATCATAAATTTTTAATGAAAAACTTAGAAAATGTTAGAAAAGAATTCTATAAAGAAATTACAAAATTAAAAGAAGATAGTGACAAAAGAGATGATGAAATTAAAGAATCTTTAAAAGAAATCAAAGAAAACATGGATAAAAGAGATGCTGAATTTAAAGAGGGCTTAAAAGAAATGAAAGCAGATCTAAAAGAAGATTTAAAATATATTAGAGAAAAAGTTTTTACTAATTAAAAAAAAGCAATTTATTTTTATTATGAATAATGTTATAATTTATTAGGATATAAAAGATCTATGCAAGTAATACTTTTAAAATTACTAATAGACACTAGGGGACGGAGTAGGTTTATTCTATAAAAAATAAAAGAAAAGGGCAGTTTTCATTGTAAATATAATATATAGGATAAAATTATAGGAGATGATTTCTATGAAAATATCAGAACAATATAATCTAAAAGGAAAAGTAGCTATAATTACAGGAGCTGGAGATGGAATAGGTAGAGCTTCTGCTTTGAAATTAGCTCAAGCTGGAGCAACTGTAGTTTGTAGTGACTTGGATTTGGAAAAGGCTCAAGAAACAGTTGTTATGATAAAAGAGTTAGGAGCAGAGGGACTAGCTGTTAAATGTAATGTAACTGTTGAAGAGGATATGAAAGCTTTAGTAGATGAAACTGTAAAACAATTTGGAAAGGTTAATATCCTTGTAAATAATGCTGGAGGTGGAGGTGGTGGAAAAGAAAAGTTAGAAGAGTTAACTTTAGATTACATCACTTTTATCTATAAATTAAATGTATTTAGTGTATTTACATTGATGAAACTATGTGCTCCACATATGAGAAAAGACGGATATGGTTCTATTATAAATATTAGTTCTATGGCGAGTAATATGGTAAGTCATAATATGAGTGTATATGGAAGCTCTAAGGCTGCTATCAATCAATTAACAAAATATGCAGCTTATGATTTAGGACCAGAAATAAGAGTAAATGCTATTGGACCTGGAGCAATTAGAACAAGAGCTTTAGGAACAGTATTAACACCAGAGATAGAGCAAAAGATGTTGGCTAAAACACCTATAAAAAGATTGGGAGAAGCTGAGGATATAGCTGATGCAGTTCTATATTTTGCTAGTCCTGCTTCAAGTTGGACAAGTGGACAAGTTATCTTTGTAAATGGTGGTGGAACTCAAGAATTAGATTAATAAAAAGAGAGGCTGTTAATTTTTTAGCAGCCTCTTTTGTATTTTTAATTAAAAATAAATTGAACAAGTAACATATATAGAATAGTTCCACCAGATATTGAAAGTAGCATACTATGTTGCCATTTGTGTAAAGTTACTATACCAAGAATAGCTATAATTTCTGGTAAAGCAAATGGATTAGTTATAAAAGAAACATCTTTTAGACAATAGATAATTAGCATTCCAATAACAGAAAAAGGAAGAACTCTACCTAAATATTGAATATATTTTGGAATAGGTTTATTAGCTGGAAAGATAATAAAAGGTAAAAATCTAGTTGTCATAGTTCCTAATACAACAGCTCCAACAGTTAATATCTCTTGTGTAATAGTCATTATTTATCCTCCTTTTCAAGTTTTTTTCTAACAGATGTTAGAGAGATTAAAATCAGTATCATAGAAGGGATAATAAAATTCTCTCCTTTAAATATGAGTAGAGCTAAAACAGAAGCTCCAAGTCCAATAAGAGCAGGAGTATGATTTTTTTGTGAATCCCATTGAGTTAAAAAGATTACAACAAAAAGTGCAGTCATAACAAAATCAATTCCCTCAGTACTAAAAGTTATAAATTTTCCTAAAATACCACCTAAAGCAGCTCCAATAGCCCAATAAAGATAATTCATTAGTGTTACAAAGAACATGAACCAACCTTTATCAACATTTTTAGGAATAGGAGTTGTACAGTTAATTGAAAAAGACTCATCACACATTCCAAAAATCAAAAAAAATCTTTTTTTACCAGTTCCATGATATTTTTCTAACATTGATAGTCCATAAAAAAGATGTCTAGCATTGACCATTAAAGCTAAAATAAAAGCATTTATAGGATCAAAGGCACTAACTAAAAGATTGGCTGTAATAAATTCCATAGATCCAGCAAAGATAGTTACTGCCATAAGAAAAGGATAGATAAAAGAGAACCCCATTTTACTCATATATATTCCATATGCTAATCCTAGAAAAGTAAAACCAGCACAAATAGGAATAGTATGAGGAAGGGCAGCTTTAAAAGCGACTGTTTTTGTATTCATTTTTCCTCCTAAGTATTAAAATTTTATTATATCCAAGGGATTATATAATATTTTTTTAATAAAATCAAGTTAAAAATATCAATTAATTGGAAAAATTAAAGATGAAATTTATTAACTGAATTTATGTAATTAATTAGAACAAATATGTACTTTTATATGAAAAATAAAAATATATATCCTAAAATAAAAATAAAACTTACAATTTCTTGAAAAGTATAGTATAATATATTTTTGAGTAGTTAAGATAGGTTTCTTTGAAGAGAATTACATTTGAATATATTTTATTTTTGACACACCGTTAAATGTATATGTGAGAAAAGAACAGAGAAAATCCTATAATGCTACAAAGAAATTTTTGTTATAGGACACAATATAAAGCAGTGTGATTATGATGAAATAAAATAATTTAAATAAGGAAGTGAAGAATGGAAAAATTAGAAGAATTTAGAAAATTAGGACTAAGTGATAAAACTTTAAAGGCTCTTTCAAAGAAAGGATATGAAACTCCAACTCCTATACAAGCTCTTACAATACCAGCATTATTAAATGGAGAAAAGGATATAATAGGACAAGCTCAAACAGGAACAGGAAAAACAGCTGCTTTTTCTTTACCTATATTAGAAAGATTTGAATCTTCAAAAAGTATACAAGCTATTGTTTTAGCTCCAACAAGAGAGTTAGCTCTACAAGTGGCAGAAGAGATGAATAGTCTTGCAAGTGGGAAGAAAATCAGAATAACTCCAGTTTATGGGGGACAATCTATCGAGTTCCAAATAAAACAATTAAAAAAAGGAACAGATATAATTGTAGGAACTCCTGGAAGAGTTATGGACTTAATGGATAGAAAACTAATAAAATTAGATAATCTTAAATATTTTATTTTAGATGAAGCAGATGAGATGTTAAATATGGGATTTGTTGAAGATGTAGAAAAAATACTTGAATCTACAAACGAAGATAAGAGAATGCTTTTCTTCTCTGCTACAATGCCTAATGAGATAATGAAAATAGCTAAAAAACATATGAAAGATTATGAAGTATTAGCTGTAAAAACAAGAGAACTTACAACAGACTTAACAGATCAAATATATTTTGAAGTTCATGAAAGAGATAAATTTGAGGCTCTTTGTAGAATAATTGATTTAACAAGAGATTTCTATGGAATTGTTTTCTGTAGAACTAAAAATGATGTAAATGATGTAGTAGGAAAATTGAATGATAGAGGATATGATGCAGAAGGGCTTCATGGAGATATCAGTCAAAATTATAGAGAGGTTACATTAAAGAGATTTAAAGCAAGAAAAATAAATGTTCTTGTAGCAACAGACGTAGCAGCTAGAGGAATAGATGTAAATGATCTATCACATGTAATAAACTATGCTATTCCACAAGAAGCTGAAAGCTATGTTCATAGAATAGGAAGAACAGGAAGAGCAGGAAAAGAGGGAACTGCAATCACATTTATAACACCTCAAGAGTATAGAAGACTTTTACAAATTCAAAAAATAGTAAAAACTGAAATTAGAAAAGAGAGAATTCCTGGAGTAAAAGATGTAATTCAAGCTAAGAAATTTAGATTGATGGAAGAGTTACAACAAATTTTAGCTGATGGAAACTTTGATAACTTTAAATCACTTGCTAAAGAGCTTCTAGCTGGAGAAGATCCTGTGGATATTGTAGCAGCTCTATTAAAAAATTCATATGAAGATGAGTTAGATGAAAATAGTTACAATGAGATTAATGCAGCTCCATTAGAAAAAACGGGAAAAGTAAGACTGTTTGTTGCTCTTGGAAGAAAAAATGATATGACTCCTAAAAAATTAGTTGAACTTGTAAATAGAAAAACAAGAATTGATGAGAGAAAATTGAAGAATGTAGAAGTTTATGATAATTTCTCTTTCATGTCTGTTCCATTCCGTGAAGCAGAAGAGATTATAGAAGCATTTAAACAAGATAAGAGAGGAAAGAAACCTCTAATTGAAAAGGCAAAAGCTAAAGATAAAAAAGAAAAATAAGATAGATGAGCTAGTATTAACTAATAAGTTTAGTTTAATACTAGCTTTTTTAATGTAAAATATAATTTTCAAAAGTAGAGGAGTGTAAACGACTACTACTTTTGAGACGCAGAAACGAAGTTTCTGTGATCCTTAACGTTAACAAAACTTATATTTTTTAACATCAAGTTGTCTCCATGTCAGTGAATAAAGAATCCCTAGGCTTATTACGTTGAAAATGCAAAACTCGGCTATGCCTCAAACACGTTGCATTTTCTTAACTGCATTTCGCTGAGGGCTTCTAATATTCATTTCCGAATTACGTCAACTTGATGTTAGGGATAAAATCATCACTTTATCAAATATCAGCTAAAATGGAATTTGGAGAAGAATATTAGAGAGAGTTGCGAAATCTGACGCTAAAAATTCCGACGTGTTTGAAGACGAAGTCAAGTTTTGGAATTTTAGTCAGATGAGTATTACTCTCTCTTTATTCTTTGACATGGAATTTAGCTGATATTTAAAAGAAATAGAGATAACTTAAATTGACTAATAATCACTAATGCAAAGGCACTTTGTCAAAAACTAACGATATACAAGAAAAAATGAACTTAGCTAGATAAATTATAGTTTAAAAATTTGAATATTGAAAAAAGAAATATAGATTAAATTTAATTAAAAGTCACTTTTTAAAATAGGATGGATGTGCTATAATTATAGAGTATAATTATAATAATTTTAGGAGAAATTATGAGCGGAGAAAAAGAAACAAAAAAATATAGAAGATATGGCTTAATACTTTATTATCTGCTAAAATTAGTTGGAAAGACACTAAAAGTTAAATTAATAAGGAATGATAAGGTAAAAGAGAATGAAGAAAGTTATATTTTTGCTTTTTGGCATAATAAGCTTGTAATTCCAAGTCTATGTCTTGATTATATAGAGAAAAGAGCAGTTCTTGCTAGTCCATCAAAGGATGGAGAGTTAATCTCTGTTCCTTTAGAAAAAATGGGATTTCATATGGTAAGAGGTTCTTCAGATAAAAACTCAACTTCAAGTTTAATATCTTTAATAAGATTGATGAAGCAAGGGTATAGTATAGGAACTCCAGTAGATGGACCTAAGGGACCTATCTATGAAGTTAAACCTGGAATGATATATTTAGCTCAAAAGGGAAGAAAATATATAGTTCCAATAGGTGGAGCCTATAAAGATAAATGGATATTTAAAAAAGCTTGGGATAAGTTTCAATTTCCTAAACCTTTTACAACAATGGTATTTTTAATGGGTGATCCCATAGAAATTCCTAAAGATGCAGATATAGATATATATTGTGAATTATTAAAAAATAAACTTAATGAACTAGACAGAGAAGCAGAAAAATATTTTTAATAATTGTCTAGTAGAAGGAGAGAATAGATGAATAAAAGTTTTTATGTAACAACACCTATTTATTATGTAAATGGGGATCCACATGTAGGAAGTGCCTACACAACAATAGCAGCTGATGTACTAGCTAGATATAAAAAAACAATGGGGTATGATGTTTTCTTTTTAACTGGAACAGATGAACATGGACAAAAAGTTGAAGAAACAGCTAAAATGAAAGGTTACACACCTCAACAATGGACAGATATTATGGCTCCTAAGTTTGTTGAAATGTGGAAAGCTTTAAACATAGAATATACTGATTTTATTAGAACAACTGAATCAAGACATAAAGATGCAGTAAAGAAGATATTAAAAAAAGTTTATGAAAATGGAGATATATATAAAGGAGAATATTCAGGAAAATACTGTGTTTCATGTGAAACTTTCGTACCTGAAAATCAAATAGTAAATGGAAACCATTGTCCAGATTGTGGAAAAGAACTTAGAGTAGTAAAGGAAGAATCATACTTCTTTAAAATGTCAAAATATCAAGATGCTCTATTAGCACATATAGAATCTCATCCTGATTTTATATTACCTCGTTCAAGAAGAAATGAAGTTATATCTTTTATTAAACAAGGATTACAAGATCTTTCTATTTCAAGAAATACATTTGAATGGGGAATCCCTATTGAATTTGCTCCAGGACATATTACTTATGTTTGGTTTGATGCTTTAACAAACTATCTAACAGCAACAGGATATGAAAATGATCCAGAAAAGTTTGAAAAATACTGGACAAATGGACATGTAGTTCACTTATTAGGAAAAGATATAGTAAGATTCCATGCTATTATTTGGCCTTGTATGTTACTTTCTGCTGGAATTAAACTTCCAGATAATATAGTAGCTCATGGTTGGTGGACTTCTGAAGGTGAAAAAATGTCTAAATCTAAAGGAAACGTTGTAGATCCAATAGCAGAGACAAAAAAATATGGTGTAGATGCTTTTAGATATTGCCTATTAAGAGAAGTTCAATTTGGAAATGATGGAGACTACTCTACAAAATCAGTAGTAACTAGAATCAATTCAGATTTAGCAAATGATTTAGGAAACCTATTAAACAGAACTTTAGGAATGTATAAAAAATATTTTGGTGGGGTTATAACTTCAGGAACTGAAAGAGATAGTTTTGATGATGAGATAGAAAATCTATGGAATGAAACTTTAAAAGAGGTAAATGAGCAAATGGATATAGTTCAATTCTCAAAAGCTCTTGAAGGAATTTGGAAATTTATCTCAAGATTAAATAAATATATTGATGAGACTATGCCTTGGGCTCTTGCTAAAGATGAAGCTAAAAAAGATAGATTAGCAGTAGTAATGAACCATTTAGTAAATGGACTTTATAAAGTTGCAGTAATGATTTATCCATATATGCCTGAATCAGCTCAAAAAATCTGGAATCAATTAGGAGTTGAAAAAGAGGTAAGAAATGCTTTAGTAAGTGATGTTGAAGGTTGGGATCTATTACCAGCAGGACATGTATTAGGAAATGCAGAACCTATATTCCCAAGACTTGATCTTGAAGCATTAGAACCAAAAGTTGATCCTATGGCAATCAATCCTGATTTAGTAATAGAAAATGCAATTGATATATCTGAATTTGATAAATTAAAAATACAAGTAGTAGAAATCTTAGAAGCTGGAAAGATTAAGGGAGCAGATAAACTTCTTAAATTTAAAGTTAGCCTTGGAGATCATGCAAGACAAATAGTTTCAGGAATTGCTAAAGCTTATCCAGAGCCAGAAAAATTAGTTGGTAAGAAAGTATTAGCTATAACAAATCTTAAACCAGTTAAATTAAGAGGAGAGATCTCTCAAGGAATGCTTTTAAGTACAGAGGATAAAAATGGACTTAGACTTGTTGAAGTAGCTAAAGAGGTAGCAACAGGATCAAAAGCTAAATAATTTTAATATGGAGGGGAAATTTATGAGAAAAGTTACTAAGGCAGTAATACCAGCAGCTGGATTAGGAACTAGAGTTTTACCAGCAACTAAAGCTCAACCTAAAGAGATGCTAGTAATAGTTGATAAGCCTTCATTACAATATATTGTAGAGGAGCTTGTGCAATCAGGAATAAAGGATATTGTTATTGTAACTGGAAGAAATAAAAACTCAATAGAGGATCACTTTGACTATTCTTATGAAGTTGAAAGCACTTTAAAAAAAGATGGAAAGAATGAACTTCTTGAAAAGATAGAAAATATATCAGATATGGCAAATATCTTTTATGTTAGACAAAATCATCCAAAAGGATTAGGACATGCAATTTTAAAAGCAAAACCTTTCATTGGAGATGATCCTTTTGTAATAGCTCTTGGAGATGATATTGTTTATAACGATGAGTATCCTGTGGCAAAGCAAATGATAGATGTATATGAAAAATATGGATCTAGTATAGTTGGATGTCAAGAGGTAGCTCAAAAAGATGTTTCAAAATATGGAGTTGTAAAACCTACTCAATATCTTGATAATGATACTTGTGAGATAGATGACTTTATAGAAAAACCAGCAGTTGAAGAAGCTCCTTCAAGATATGCTTGTCTTGGAAGATACCTTCTTGATGGAAAGATATTTAAATATCTTGAAGAGGTAAAACCTGGAAAAGGTGGAGAGATTCAATTGACAGATGCAATATTAGATATGATGAAAGCAGGAGAAAAGGTACTTGCTTATGACTTTAAAGGAAAAAGATATGATATAGGGAATAAGTTTGGACTTTTAAAGGCTAATATTGAATTTGGTTTAAGAAATGATGAAACAAAAGAGGAACTTTTAAACTATTTAAAAAATGATTTAAAATTAGATTAAAAATATTTTGGGGCTGTTCAAACTATTAGTTTGTTCAGCTCCTTTTATATTAATTATTTAAATTATAATTTCCAAAAGTAGAGGAGTGCAAACGACTACTACTTTTGAGACGCAGAAATGAAGTTTCTGTGATCCTTAACGTTAACAAAACTTATATTTTTTAACATCAAGTTGTCTCCATGTCAGTGAATAAAGAATCCCTATAGCTCATTCCGTTGAAAATGCAAAACTCGCTCCGCAAGCTTCGCTCAAACACGTTGCATTTTCTTAACTACATTTCGCTAAGGGCTTCTAATATTCACTTCCAAATTACGCCAACTTGATGTTAGGGATAATAATATTTTTACTTTTTATTAGAATGATAAATTTATAGTTTTTGTATTAGAGAGTCGATTCAATTTAAATAGGAGGTAAAAGATGAAAGTATTATTTATAGGTAATAGTCACACATATTTTAATGATATGCCATATATTTTCAAATTAATTTGTCAAGAAAATAGTATAGATGTTGATGTAACAATGCTTGCTCGTGGTTACAAGGGGCTAGATTTTCATCAAAAAGAACCAGAAGTAAGATTTAATATTCTTTATGGGAATTATGATTATATAGTTTTACAACATCTTCAAGGTGGATTTGATGAGCAAACTTTAAATAGTTCAGTAGAGGCTATAAAAAAATATATAGATAGAACAGATTCAAAAATAGTTTTATATATGCCATGGACAATAAAATCAGAGAGAGAAAAACAAAAGTCTATGAGTGATGCTTATATAAATCTAGCAAAAAAATTAAATGTTTTAGTTGCACCAGTGGGATTAGTGTGGTGGGAGTTTAAAGATGAACATCCAGATATAGAACTATATTTTAAAGATGATAAACATGCCTCAGAAATTGGTTCAACACTAGCTGCATATACAATTTATAGAGCTATTTTTAATAAAAATGCTAGTACTAGAAGTGAATTATATAAAAATATGAATAATAAAATAGAAAAAATAATCAATACAATTTGATGAAAAATATGTTAAAATTTGAGATTTTTTATAGTGAAATTGAAAAAAAGTTATTAAAATAGAAAAAATTTTAATTAACATCTTTATTTATTAAAGATAATGATGTATACTAATAGTAACCACACATCATTACTTTTTCAAAGGGGGAATCTATCATGACTAATCAGCACAATAAAGATGGAAAAAAAGAAGGACTATGGGTTAAAACATACGACAATGGAAGAATTCAAGAGGAAAAAAATTATGTGAATGGTGTCAGAGAGGGAGAATATAAATCATATTATATGAATGGACAAGTTGAAACAAGAAAATTCTATAAGAATGGAAATATACATGGAGTTTATGAAACTTTCTATAGCGATGGAAAATTAAGTTCAATTCGTCATTTAGTAGATGGAGAAATAGTAGGTTTATTTGAAGAATACTATCCAAATGGAAAAGTTAAAAAATCAGCTGAACATGTAAATAATTCAACTACAACAAAAAATATTAAATATTTTCCAAATGGACAAAAGAAAGTAGATGTAAATATTAAAAATGGAGCTATGTTTGGACCATATAAAGAGTATTTCTCTAATGGTGTTCTATACATAAAATGTAATTATGGAGAAAATGGAAAACTTGACGGAGAATACAAAGAATATGATGCAGAAGGTAAATTAGTAAAAGAATGCACATATGTAAATGGTGTAGAACAATTTAAATAGGAGACTCAAAATTAGTTTAAAGCTGTCTGAAATTAAAAAACAGACAGCTTTTTAATTTGGAGAAACAGGTTCTCATGTATAAAAAAAGCTGCTCAAAAATTATTTGAACAGCCTTTTCTTCTATTTATTTCTTAAAGCTCTTAAAGTTTTTTCAAGAGATTTTAATGTGTAGTCAAGTCTGTAGAAACGAGCATTTTCTCCCATATGTCCTAATCTAATAACTTTTTGATTTAGATAAGAGTATGAATCTGCAAGCATAACTTCAAAGTTATCAAACATATAATCAAGAATCTCTTTACAACTAATTCCTTCAGGTGGATAGAATGCTGTAACAGTTGGAGAGTATCCAGATTTAAGATAAAGCTCAACTCCCATATCCATTAATCTTGTTCTAACATATTCAGCAGCTGTATAATGTCTTGAAATAACATTATCAATACCCTCTTTATAGATATTGTCAATAGCAACATCAAAAGCCATTAAATCACTTACAGGCATAGTGTAAGGGAATAGTTTTTCCTTAACACAGTTTTTCCAAAGTGATAGATTGCAGTAGAAAGAAGGAATAGGAGATTTTCTATTTAAAATTACCTTCCAAGCATCATCACTTATAGTCATAATAGTTAATCCAGAAGGAGCAGAGATAGCTTTTTGAGATCCTCCAAGAGCTATATCAATTCCCCATTCATCAACAGATATACGAGTTGCACCAACAGCAGATACTGTATCTACAACTGTCAATATACCTACAGATTTTAATAGCTTACAAATAGTTTCAATATTATTTAAAACACCAGAAGGAGTATCACAATGAACAAGAGTAGCATATTTAAAGTTTCTATTTTTTTCAAGGAATACTCTTAATTTATCAATTTCAAAAGCTTTTTGAAGATCAGTTTCAAAAAGAGTAACATTACCTCCATAATTTTCAACTAATCCTTTAAATCCTTCACCAAAGATTCCATTAGAAAGAACTAAAACATTATCTCCAGGTTCAGTAAGAGAAGCACAAGCACTGTCAAGTCCAAGCATTCCCTCTCCGTTCATAATGATAGTTTGAGCTTTTTCAGCACCAAAAAGTTTTCCAGTTTTTTTACAAAGTTCATCATAAAAAACAAAAAAATTAGGATCAAGATCAGGGTTTCCAAAGAAACTTGCTCTTCCTCTTAATACATTTTCTCTAACCATTGTAGGTCCAGGAGTCATCATTAAATAATTTGCTTTATACAATATAGCCACCTCCAAAAATAAAAAAACTACTTGTTTTATTATATCACAATTTAATAGATGATTTTAAGAATTTTTAAGATTTTTTTTAGCAACAGATAACATAAGCTTGATTCTATTTAATTGGTTAACTTCAGAATAAGCAGGATCATAGTCAATAGGAGCGATATTTACAAATTTATCTGAGTATTCTTCTCTTAATTTTTTTATCATTCCCTTTCCAGTAATATGATTAGGTAGACAACCAAAAGGTTGAACACAAACTATATTGGGAACTCCCTTTTCAATAAATTCAATCATCTCTCCCATTAAGAACCATCCTTCTCCAGATTGGTTACCTATTGAGATATATTTAGAAGTTTTCTTAGCCAAAGTTTCAATAGATTCATCATTTCCAAACTTTTTATTTTTTCTTAAAGCATTGTCAATTACCTTAGTGTATCTGTCAATTATCCAAAGGGTAATTTTTAGTTTAAGAGCTGATAATTTTCCTTTAAATCTTTCATTGATGAAGATATCACTAAATATACAATATTTTATAAAATTCATCAAGCTAGAAGTGTAAACTTCCCCACCTTCATTTTCAATAAATTCAGCAAGATGATTATTGGCAAAAGGACTAAATTTAACAAGAATTTCTCCAACTATACCAACTTTTACTTTTTTTTCTGAAGAAGTTTTTATATTTGAAAAATCTTCAATAATATTAGTTATATTTCTTTTATACTCAAAGAAACTACCATTTTGAATATTGATTTTTACCCTTTCATTCCAAGTATTATACAGTTTTTCGCTTTCTCCCTTATTAATCTCATATGGACGTGTATGATATAGTAGTTTCATTAAAATATCTCCATATGAAACAGCTAATAAACATCTGTGTGCAAGAGCAGGGGTAATTTTAAATCCCTCTTGTTTTTCAAAACCATTAGCATTTAAAGACAGGATTGGTACTTTTTCAAATCCACTATCTTTTATAGCTTTCTTTAGAAAACCTAAATAGTTAGTAGCACGGCAACTTCCTCCAGTTTGAGAGATCATAACAGCTGTTTTATTTAGATCATATTTGCCAGATTTCAAAGCTGATATTAACTCTCCAATAACAAGAATAGAAGGGTAACAAGCATCATTATTTACATATTGTAACCCATAATCTAAAGCCTCTTTAGTTTCAGGAAGTATCTCTAGATTATATCCCTCTTGTTTAAATGCTACACTTATAAGGTTAAAGTGCATAGGTGCCATTTGTGGGGCAAGGATAGTATAATCTTTTTTCATATTTTTTGTAAATTTAGCTTTCTTGTATTCTATTTTTTTCTTTATACTTTTCTTTAATACTTTTTTCTTATAATCTAGAGCAGCTAATAAACTTCTAATTCTTATTTTTACTGCTCCAAGGTTGCTAATCTCATCTATTTTTAATAGAGTATGTACCTTTCCATGATTAGCAAGAATTTCAGCAACTTGATCAGTTGTAACAGCATCAATACCACAGCTAAAACTGTTTAGTTCAATAAGTTCAAGACAATTACTTTTTCCAACATAAGCAGCAGCCCTGTACAATCTTGAATGGTACGTCCATTGATCTACAACTCTTAACTCTTCATTTAATGAAGAGATACTTGCAACAGCATCTCCAGTAAGAACAGCTATTCCAAAAGAGTTGATAATATTAGGGATACCATAGTGAATCTCTTTATCACAATGGTATGGTCTACCACATAAAACTACCCCTGTTTTACCAGTTTTTTCTAAATCTTTGATGATTTCTAAAGCTTTATTTTTTAGATCTTTTCTAAAGTTTAATCTCTCTTCCCAAGCTAAATCAAGGGCATTTTGTACCTCTTCTTCAGAAATATCAAATTTTTCAAACTCCTCTAAGATAGTTTTTTTCAAAATCTCTTTACTTTCAAAAGAGAAGAAAGGTATCATAAGATCAATATGTTTTTCTTTTAATATATCTAAGTTATTTTTAATAACTTCAGGATAAGACATAACTATAGGACAATTAAATTGATTTTGAGAGTTTTTATCCTCTTTTTCTTCAAAGATAACACAAGGATAGAATATTCTTTTTATTCCCTTTTCAATAAGATTTATAATATGTCCATGTACTAATTTAGCTGGATAGCAGATTGAATCAGATGTAATAGTGTCTATTCCCTTTTCATAAAGTTTTTTAGAAGAATCATCTGAAATTACTACTCTAAATCCTAAAGCTGTTAAAAGAGTAAACCAGAATGGGTATGAATCATAGATATTTAAAACTCTAGGAATCCCTATCTCTCCTCTAGGTGCTTGAGAAGGCTCTAAAGGAACATAGCTAAATAATCTATTATATTTGTATTCATACATATTTGGAGCTGAATTTTTTTTCAATTTTCCAAGAGGATTGTCACATCTGTTACCAGATATAAACCTTTCTCCATCTTTAAATTTATGAATAGTTAAAAGACAATGGTTAGTACACATTTTGCATCTTGTAAGATTAGTAGTACAATAGAAATCATTTAACTCGTCCAAATTTAAAAGGGTAGATTTTTCAATATTTTCCTCTTTTGCAATAAGGGCAGCTCCAAAAGCCCCCATAAGTCCAGCTATATTAGGTCTGATTACATCTCTATCTGAAACTAATTCAAAGGCTCTTAATACACAATCATTCAGGAAAGTTCCTCCTTGAACAACTATATATTTTCCAAGTTCCTCTTTATTTTTAATCTTTATAACCTTAAAAAGAGTATTTTTAACAACAGAGTATGAAAGTCCAGCAGAGATATCTCCTACTTCAACTCCATCTTTTTGAGCTTGTTTTACCTTTGAGTTCATAAATACTGTACATCTAGTTCCTAAATCAGCAGGAGCTTTAGCCTCTAAACCTTTTTTAGAAAACTCAATAATATCCATTCCTAAAGAGTTAGCAAAAGTTTCTAAGAAAGATCCACAACCAGAAGAACAAGCCTCATTTAAAAGTATAGAGGTAATAACTCCATCTTCTATTTTTAAACATTTCATATCTTGTCCACCAATGTCTAAGATAAAGTCAACATTAGGTTGGAAAAATTGAGCTCCCTTATAGTGAGCCATAGTTTCAACAACTCCAATATCTACTTTTAAAGCTGCTTTAATCAAAGCCTCTCCATATCCAGTGACACATGAACTTTTAATAGTGATATCCTTTGAAAGTTTTGAATACAATTCTTTTAAAGTGGTAATTATATTTTCTAAAGGATTTCCTTTATTGTGAGAGTAGTGAGAGTATAGAATTTCACTATTTTCAGATATAAGTACAACTTTTATAGTTGTTGATCCAGCATCAATTCCTAAATAAGCATTACCTTTATATGTAGTTAGATCAACTGCATCAATTTTTTCTTTTTCATGCCTTGTATAAAACTCTTTTAACTCCTCTTCATCTTTAAAAAGAGGTTGCAATCTTGTAGTATCTGAAGTGTCTTTTTCATTAAGACGTTGAAATTTTTTCTCTAATTCCTCAACTGTAAAGAAATTAGAATTTTCTTTAGACAGTAGTGCAGCCCCTTGAGCTACAAAAAGTTGTGAATTTTCAGGAAAAATTATATCTTCATTAGTAAGTTTTAAAGTATCAATAAATCTATTTCTAAGTTCACTTAAAAAGAAAAGTGGACCTCCTAGAAAAGCAACTTTTCCAGTTATTTTCTTTCCACATGCTAATCCTGTTATAGTTTGATTAACAACAGCTTGTAAAACAGAAACAGCAATATTTTCTTTTTTTACCCCTTCATTGATCAAAGGTTGAATATCTGTTTTAGCAAAAACACCACATCTAGCAGCGATAGGGTAGATTGTATCAAAGCCTTTAGCCAATTCATTTAATCCAGAGGCATCTGTATTTAATAAACTTGCTATTTGATCAATAAAAGCTCCAGTACCTCCAGCACAGCTTCCATTCATTCTTTGATCCATATCATTTTTTAAAAATGTAATTTTAGCATCTTCTCCACCAAGTTCAATAGCTACATCAGTTTCAGGAATAAAAGTTTCAATAGATTTTATACATGCTATAACCTCTTGTACAAAGTCTAAATCTATCCAAGATGCAATTCCCATTCCACTAGAACCTGTAATGCTCACTTTACATTGAATATCATTCCCATATTTTTCTTTTAGCTCTTTTAAAAAGCTATCAAACATTGTTTTAGCAGTTTCCCTAACATTTGATAGGTGTCTTTGGTAAATAGAATATATTATTGAGTTCTCTTCATTTAAACATACTATTTTTATAGTAGTAGATCCTACATCAATTCCAACATAAAATTTTTTCATTTTTCTCTCCTTCAAATTTAATAAATATTAACTTTATAAAAATGAAGGAATTATTAAATTAATAGAAGTCGGCAGCGATACCGCTCAAGTATATTATAGGATATTGAAATCTCAGTTTCTGGGTAAGATATAACCTCTTCAACTTCCTTTACTATTATCTCTTCTATTTTTTCTAAAAAAATAGGGATAAGATCGTTTAAAACTTCCTCTTCAACAAAAGGTTCAATTTTATTCAATTTTGAAAAATTATATTCCTTTGTTCCCTCTCCACTATTTCCTAAAATAAATACCATATTAGGATTATCAGTGAGGATGGGAGCTTTTTTTACTGAAGTAAAATTAGAAGTAAAAAACATTAGCATAAATGAAATTATAAAAAGTGACAATTTCATCCTCAATTTTCTTGTATAAGTAAGAGAAAATTCTTACTATACTCCCCTCCTTTAACCATTATTATAATGTTTCAACATCAGCAGTAACTTTATAAATAACATCTTTTCTTTCAATGATAATCTCAGTTTTTTCTTTTAACTCTTTGTTCTCTTTGATACTATTTAAAAGTTCAAAACTAGGATTTATAGCTCTTGGGTGTCCAGTAAGCATAAGCATACTGTAATCTCCATGAGTATCTCCATAAGCATAGCTCTCTTTTAAATCAATATTATATTTTTTACAAAACATATCTATAGATTTCATCTTATTAACTGAATCCCACATAGGTGAAATCTCTCCAGATAGGGCACCATCTTTTACATGATAAATAGAGCCACAAAAATCATCTGCCCCCCATTTTTTAGCCATACGAGAAACAAGGAAATCTGGACTTCCAGATATAAAGATAACAAGGTGTCCCTGTTCTTTGTGCCATTGAATCATCTTTCTAGTATAAGAGTAAACTCTGTTTCCTTTTAATTCTACAACTTGATGAGCAACAAAATCATTGTATTGAGTAGGAAGTCCTTTTATAGCATCAACATAAGTTAAAGTAAGATCTTCAAGGTATTTATCATAATCCCCTACTCTATTGTCCCAAAGTTTATAAGCCTCTTTTACCCTTTTATCATATTCACTAAAATCTAAAAGTTCATATTTAATTAATTTTTTAAAGTGTTCAGTTAGTAATGAGTTTCTATAAATAGTTCCATCTATATCAAAAAATGCAGCAATCATTGTATTAACCTCCTATAAGTTAGTAAAGTATATTAAAGCAGTTATATCTAAGAAATTATAGAGCAAAAATAAAAAAAAGTCAATTTTCCAGATTTTAAAAAGCACAGTTCTGTGGTAAAATGATTATAATATAGAATAAAATATAAAAAGGTGTGTGAATGATGAAAAAAATTAGATTGGCATTAGTTTATTTAATAATCACTGTAACAATTTTTGCACAAGAAGGATATATTGCTTCATTCAATACATTGAGACTAGGAAGAAATAAAAAAGATTATGTTTATGTTTCACAAATCTTGGAGAATTTTGATATAGTTGGCTTGATAGAAGTTATGAATAAAGAGGGAGTAGAGGAGTTAGTTGATAATTTAGAGAAAGTTTCTAAAGCTGAATGGGATTATCATATCTCTCCATATCCTGTAGGGAAAAATAGCTATAAAGAATATTTTGCTTATGTTTGGAGAAAGGATAAAGTAACTTTTTTAAAGGATAGAGGTTATTATAAAGATAGTGATAAAAGATTTTCAAGACAACCTTATGGGGCTGATTTTAAAATAGGAGAATTTGATTTTACCTTTGTTTTAGCCCACTCAATATTTGGAAAAAGTGAAGCTTTAAGGAGAGCTGAGGCATTTAGATTAAATGAGGTTTACGATTATTTTCAAGATTTAGATCCTAAAGAGAATGATATTATTTTAGCAGGAGATTTTAATCTTTCAGCTTTTGATGAAGCTTTTGATAAATTGATTTTACATAAGGATAAGATTACTTATGTTTTAAATCCAACTATAAAAACAACTTTGGGAAAAGATAGCTTAGCTAGCTCATATGATAATATGTTTATATCGAAGATATATACTGGAGAATTTAATGGTAAAAGTGGAGCTTTAGATTTTACAAATGATAATTTTAGAGAGATGAAAGAAAGGGTATCAGATCATCTTCCTATCTTTATAGTAGTAGAAACTGAGAAAGATGATGATTGATAAGAGGTAATAATGAAGATAGCATATGTTTTTTTTAATGGTGAACTAGAAGGAAGAGTTGAGTATTTTAAAGATCTTCTTTTAAAAGAAAAGGGAGATATATATTGTGCAGATGGAGGTGCCTTACATTTAGAAAAGTTAGGAATACTTCCATTAGAAATTTGGGGAGATTTGGATTCTGTTTCAGAGGAAATCTTAGAGAAATATAGTATAAATAATGTAGTAATAAAAAGATTTCCTAAAGATAAAGATTTTACAGATGGAGAACTTGTATTACAATATTTGATAGATAAAGGGTACGATGAGATTAGAATAATTGGAGGACTAGGGGGAAGAATAGATCATGCCCTTACAAATCTAAATCTAATTTTTAAATTTAAAAATACAATATTTTTAACAGAGAAAGAGAAGATTTTTTCAATAGAAAAAGAGAAGAAAATAGAAGGAGCAAAGGGAAAAACTATATCATTTGTTCCATTTTCTGAAAAGATAGAGGGGTTGACACTAAAAGGATTTAAATATCCTTTGAATAAATATACTCTCCATCAAGGGGATTCCATATGTATGAGTAATATAGCAGTAGAAGAAAGGTGTGAAGTTAGTTTTTCTACTGGAAAACTTATGGGAATAATCTTAAATGAAGAGATTTAGGAGGGGCTTATGATAAAAATTTGGGGAGCAATTATTTTAGCTATAATAGGGATAACTTACTTAGGAATACTTCTTTTAAGTTCAACAAAGGAATCTGATGATAAATATATCATAGGAATACTTAAAATAGGTTATAAGACTTTTGATTATTTTAAAGTTAAAAAAAGCTTAATAGGGGTGTATGTATCATATTTTTTTCTTGCAGTAGGTTATCTTCTTTTGAGAGGAAGAACTTTAGAATTGAAAAAAAGAAAATAACAATAGTTGACAAAGTAAGAAGTATATAGTATAATTTTCAAGATATATTGTGTAACTTAGGAGGAAAGTATGTTAAAAGAGGGAATAACATTAACACTTGAAAAGGTAGTAAAAGCAGAAGAAACAGCAGCAAAAGTTGCTTCAGGAGCATTAGAAGTATTTTCAACACCAATGTTAATAGCATTTATGGAGCAAACTTCTTTTGAACTGGCTCAACAATATATGAAAGAGGGAGATACAACAGTTGGAGTATCTGTTAATATAAAGCATTTAAAAGCTAATTTAGTTGGAGATAGATTAAAATGTATCTCTACCTTAGAAAAAATAGATGGAAAAAGATTAGATTTTTCAGTTAAAGTATATCATAATGAGAATGTTGTTGGAGAGGGAGAACATTCTAGATTTATAGTTAACGAGGAAAAATTCTTAGGTAAATTAAAAGGATAGTTAAGCTATCCTTTTTTTAAAGTATTAAAATATATAAAATTTTAAGGAGGAGAAATGGAAGAAAAAGAGGTAAAACTTGGAACAAAGACAAAACTTTTGCTAGGGGCACAACATGTATTAGCTATGTTTGGAGCAACAGTTCTTGTACCTTTTCTTACAGGTTTAAACCCATCAATAGCACTAATAGCTGCTGGAGTAGGGACATTAGTATTTCACTTTTGCACTAAGGGGATTGTTCCAGTATTTTTAGGGTCATCATTTGCTTTTATAGGGGCTTTAACTTTAGTTTTAAGAGAAGAGGGAATAGCTGCAATAAAAGGTGGAGTAGTAGCTGCTGGTATAATCTATATTATTATGTCAATTTTAGTAAAAATATTTGGAGTTGAAAAAATTAAATCATTCTTTCCACCAATAGTAACAGGACCTATTATAATGGTAATCGGATTTAGAATGAGTCCAGTTGCTTTAAGTATGGCAGGATATGCAAATGGTAAATTTGATCTTAAAAGTTTAATAGTTGCTTCAGTTGTTATTCTATCAATGATAACTATAACACTTATGAAAAAATCATTTTTAAGATTAATTCCTATTCTTGTATCAGTTATTTTAGGATATGCAGTATCAGTAATGTTGGGATTTGTTGATTTTGAACCTATTTTAAATGCAAAATGGATAGGGCTTTCTCATGAGGCTGCCTCAGATCTATTTACAATGCCAAAAATATCTTTAAGTGCAATACTTGCAATAGCTCCAATAGCATTAGTTGTATTTATTGAGCATATAGGAGATATTACTACTAATGGAGCAGTTGTTGGAAAAGATTTCTTTAAAAATCCTGGAATACACAGAACTCTTATGGGAGATGGACTTGCAACAATAGCAGCAGGATTCTTAGGTGGACCAGCAAATACAACTTATGGAGAGAACACAGGAGTTTTAGCTGTAACTAAAATTTATGATCCATTTGTTCTTAGAATAGCAGCTTGTTATGCAATAGTATTAGGACTTTTAGGTAAATTTGGAGTTATTCTTCAAACAATTCCTCAGCCTGTAATGGGAGGAGTATCAATTATACTATTTGGAATGATCTCTTCAGTTGGAGCAAGAACAATGGTAGATTCAAAATTAGATTTCTCTAATTCAAGAAACCTAATAATTGCTTCATTAATATTTGTATTTGGAATTGCAATAGATAATATTATTATTTGGAAAACAGTTTCTGTATCAGGACTTGCTCTAGCAGCACTAGTTGGAGTTCTTTGTAATAAATTATTACCTAAAGATAGAGAGCTTATGATTAATAAAAAATTAGATTAATAAAAAATAACTATAATTTTGAGCTAAGTAGATTGATGATTAAATAATCAGTTTACTTAGCTTTTTTATTTATAACTATTTTTCACAAAATATGAACAAGAAAATATAAAAAACGTTTGATTTTATTAGTGAAAATATAAAAAATATGAACAAAATAAAAATAAATTTGTTGAATAGAAAAAAATGGATAATTTGATAGAATATATAATATGTAATAAACAAAAAGATGGAGGCAAAAAAATGATAAACTATATTTGGTGTGGAATGATAATAATAGGTATAATAGTAGGAACTCTGACTGGAAATATAGAGGCAGTTTCAACAGCAGCTATTGAATGGGCAGAGACAGCAGTTGAACTGTCATTAGGATTAATTGGGGTAATGGCATTGTGGTTAGGGTTAATGAAGATAGCTGAAGAGGCTGGAATAGTAAGAGGTATGGGGTTATTAATGAAACCTATAATGGTAAAATTATTCCCTGAAGTACCTGCAGATCACCCAGTAATGGGAAGTATAGTTGCAAATATGGCAGCAAACTTTTTTGGACTTGGAAATGCAGCAACACCATTAGGGATAAAAGCTATGCAAGAGTTACAAGATCTGAATGAAAATAAAGAGGAAGCATCAAATGCAATGGTAATGTTTTTAGCAATTAACACTTCATCTGTAACATTGATATCTTCAAGTACAATAGCATATAGATCAGCAGCAGGAGCGGCAAATCCTGCAGATATAATAGGACCGACAATAATTGCAACAGCTGTATCAACAACAGTAGCAATAATAGCATGTAAATTACTTGAAAAACTTCCAAAATATAAAAGAGAAAAAGTTACAACAATAAAAGAGGAAACTAAATAATAGGGGGATAAACAATGACATTTACAGGAATAATGAATCAAATTTCAATATATGCAATACCAGTGATGATATTAGGAATAGTATTGACTGGAATAATAAAAAAAATAAAAGTATATGAAGTATTTTGTGAAGGAGCAAAGGAAGGATTTACAACAGCAGTAAGAATAATTCCATTTTTAGTAGCTATGTTAGTGGCTATAGGTATATTTAGAGCTTCAGGAAGTATAGATTGGATGGTAAAAATATTAGATCCAATATTATCAAAAATAGGAATGCCAGGAGAAGTATTACCATTAGCAATAATGAGACCTCTATCAGGTGGAGGAGCAAATGGTATATTAGTTGATTTGATGAAAACACATGGAGCAGATTCATTAATAGGAAGAATGGCAGCTACAATGAGTGGTTCAACAGAGACAACATTCTATGTGTTAGCAGTATATTTTGGAGCAGTAAGCATAAGAAAAACAAGACATGCAGTTACTGCTGGATTACTTGCTGATGTGGCAGGATTATTAACAGCAGTATGGGTTTCTAATATTGTTTTTGGGTAAAAACTATACAATTAAAAAAGTTATATTTAGTTGGTATAAATCAATGACTATATTTTGTTGATTTGCACCAACTTTTTTTATTTTTTGTTAAATATATTTTAATAAATACAAATATAATTCTGTTTAAAAAATAAAATATTTATAATAAGAATCTTGAAATATGTACTATTATATAATAT
>JADYUE010000036.1 GCA_021531615.1 Fusobacterium varium
CTCCAGCGATGAACTTTGTTGATGGTGTAATTGAAGAAAATGAAGATGGAATAATCTTTATATTTGGCAATAGCAAACATCTAGTACTTCCAAAAGAGATGGGAGAAAAGGTAAAAAGCCATATAGGAAAAAAAGTTGTTCTAGGAATAAGACCTGAAAATATTGGAAACAAAGTTACTCACCCAGAAGGAGAGAAGATAAACTTCTTAAAAGGACAAGTAAGTGTAGTAGAACATATGGGAAATGAAGAGTTTATCTACTTTACAATAGATGGTTGTGAGTTTACATCAAGAATAGAAGCAAGAAAAACAGATAATGTAAAATATGGAGAAGAGGGAGAATTCTACTTCAATATAAAAAGAGCTCATATATTTGATGCTGAAACAGAAGAAAATATCACTTTATAGGAGAAAGATAATATGAAGATAAAAGGGTTTGATAGAGATCAAAAAATGCTATATTTAATTTTACTTCCTTTTATACTATGGTATGCAGTATTTATGTTTAAACCTATGTATGGATTATTAATAGCATTTAAAGATTATAGTTTATTTAGAGGAATATCTGGAAGTGAATGGATTGGATTATATAACTTTAAAGAGTTTTTAACAAGTCCATATTTCTATACAACATTAAAAAATACATTGATGCTAAATGTTTATAGTTTATGTTTAGAGTTTCCATTTGCTATATTAATAGCTTTGATGTTAAATGAAGTTAAGAACAAATATTTTAAATCAATAGTACAAACAGCATCATTTATACCATATTTTATAGCGATAGTTGTAGCAACAGGGATAACAGTAAATGTTTTATCTCCAAGTACTGGGGTTGTAAATATGGTGTTAGAAAAATTAGGATTTGAAAAGGTATATTTCCTATCAAAACCAGAATTTTTCAGAGGAATATTTACAGGATTAAATATGTGGAAAACAACAGGATTTAATGCAGTTATATATTTAGCAGCTTTAACAGCAGTAGATGAGCAACTATACGAAGCAGCAAGAATAGATGGAGCAAATAAATTTAGTCAGTTGAGACATATAACAATACCTGCTATAATACCTACTATTGTAATAATGCTTGTTTTAAAAGTTGGAAGTATGTTAAACGTAGCATTTGAAACAGTATTACTACTATATCAACCAGCAACTTATTCAACAGCAGATGTAATTAGTACATATGTATATAGAACAGGTATGTTAATGCAAGATTTTGGACTTGCTACAGCAGTTGGATTATTTAATGCTTTAGTAGGATTTATCCTTGTATATAGTGCAAATAAATGGAGTAAAAAAGTTACTCAATCAAGTCTATGGTAATTAGGGGGTAAAAAGTGAGTAATAAGATAAAGATGGGAATGGATGAGAAAATATTTAATATTGCAAATTACATTCTTTTAGCAATATTTGCTTGTATATTTATCTATCCAATTATATATGTTTTTTCAGCAGCAGTAAGTAAACCATATTTTGTAGAATCTGGAGCTGTAACACTATTTCCTAAAGGGTTTACATTTGAATCTTTTAAAACAGCAATGAATCTAACTGGAATGTGGAGAGCATATGGAAACTCAATATTTATAACAGTGGTAGGAACTGCTGTAAGTATGTTCTTTACAATAACAGGAGCTTATGTTTTATCAAAACCAGAATTAAAATTTAGAAAATTAATAACTATGCTAGTTATAATGACTATGTGGTTTGACCCTGGAATTATTCCTAGATACTTAAACTTTAGAGATCTATATTTAATCAATAGTTATACAGGGGTTATACTTGGATTTGCAATTAATACATTTAATGTAATTATTTTAAAATCATTCTTTGAAGCTATTCCAAAATCATTAGAGGAATCAGCTAGAATTGATGGAGCATCACAATTTCAAATAATGACAAAAATATATATACCATTATCAGGATCAGCATTGACAACAGTATCACTTTTCTATGCAGTATCAAGATGGAATGGATATTTTTGGACAATGGTATTATTAATAGATGATAAAAAAGCTCCATTACAAGTATTCTTAAAGAAACTGATAATTGAAAAAGATATGGCAGGGGAAGCAAGTCAAATGATAACTATGGAAAGTTTGACATCACCTCAAACTGTAATTTATGCAGTAATAGCATTATCATTAATTCCAATATTAACAGTATATCCATTTATTCAAAAATTCTTTAAAAAAGGAGTTACTTTAGGGGCAGTAAAAGGATAATTAGTGGGAGGAAAAATGAATATAAAGAAAATTCTAATAGGATTAACTGCTGCACTTTCATTAATTGGTTGTGGAGTAGAGGAAGTAAAAGTTGATGGACCAAAAAGAAAATTAGAGGGACATGTAATAACAGAAGAACCAAAGGCATTTACAATATTTGGAATATTTTTAGGAAAAGCATTTGATGGAGAGTTACCTGTATATCAAAAAGCTTTTGAAATGACAAATGTAAAATTAGTAGGAACAGCTTCAAAAAACCAAAGTGAAGAGGTTCAAGCATTTAACTTAATGATATCTTCAGGATTGATTCCAGATATCATCGCTTATGAGTTGACAGATGAATTGGAAAAATTAGGAATAGATGGGGGATTAATTCCACTAGAAAACCTTATTGATGAACATGCACCAAATATTAAAAAATTCTGGGAAGAAAATCCAAGATATAAGAAAGATGCTATTGCAGCAGATGGACATATCTATATGATTCCTAACTACAATGACTACTTTAATTTAAGTTGTTCACAAGGTTACTATATAAGAAAAGACTGGTTAAAAAAATTAGGATTGGAAGAGCCTAAAACAGTAGATGAACTATATACAGTATTAAAAGCATTTAAAGAGCAAGATCCAAATGGAAATGGTAAAAAAGATGAAGTACCTTTATTCTTGAGAGCTAATATCAATAGAAAAGTAATGATGGCACTTACAGATATATTTAAAGCACAATTTGTATGGTATGAAAAAGATGGAAAACCAGTATTTGGACCTGCTGAACCTGAATATAAAAATGCTATGATCAATTTAGCAAAATGGTATAAAGAGGGATTAATAGATCAAGAGGTATTTACAAGAGGACTTTCTTCAAGAGACTATATGTTAAGTAATAACTTAGGTGGATTTACAAATGACTGGTTTGCAAGTACAGGTTCATATAATGAAAAATTGAAAGATGTAATTCCGGGATTTGATTTTTCAGTATTATTACCACCAGAATACAATGGAAATAGAAAGACAGCTACAGCTAGACCAACATATATGGGTGGTTGGGGAATCAGCTATAAAGCTAAAGATCCTGTAACTATCATAAAATACTTTGACTTCTGGTATAGTGAAGAGGGAAGAAGATTATGGAACTTTGGAATTGAAGGGGATACATATACTTTAGTTGATGGTAAACCTCAATTTACAGATAAAGTTTTAAAAAATCCTGAAGGAAAAAATGCTTTAGCAGTTATAAGAGAGACAGGAGCACAATATAGATTAGGAATGTTCCAAGATGCAGAAAATGAAAAACAATGGGCATCAGATGTAACTGTAAGAGATATGGATGAGTATATGAAAAATGATGCAATTCAAGCACCAATGCCAGTATTGAAATATACAAAGGCTGAGATTAGAGAGTTGTTAAAGATAGAATCTCAACTTCGTAATGTAACTGAAGAGATGGCACAAATCTGGTTGTTAGGTGTATCAGATGTTGAAAAAGATTGGGACGGATATATTGAAAGATTAAATGATATTGGACTTCAAAGATCTAAAGAGATACAACAAACAGCATATGATAGATTTATGAAGGAAGATTAATTCTATAATTAAAACTTGGAGGAAATAATGGGGGTTAATAAAAAGTTTCTATTATTGGCAGTTATAATATTGGGAATGCAAACTGAAAGTTATGGACAAAAATATCAAAATGTAACAAAAGAAGAAAAAATAAATATTTCTAATTTAACTTCAGGAAATGGAGTTGATATAATAGCAGGGAACAACCAAAAGACAGAAGTAACTTTTATTAAAGACTCAGTTATTGAAGTTAATGGTGGAACAGGAATAAAATATAATATTTATAAAGAGGGAAATGGACAAAATAAGGTAACAAATAAAGGAGAAATAAAAGTATTAAAAGGCACAGGAATTGATTTATATGCTAATTCCAATAGTTTTGTAGATGCTAAAAATGAATTTTATAATGGTTCAGACACAGAAGAAGGGAAAATAACAGTTTCAGGTGGCACAGGGATAACTTTAAATAGTAAAAATAGTCATGTGATAAATGAAGCTAAAGGAAAAATAGAAATTTTAGATGGAACAGGGATAAGTTTAAAGAATTCAAGTTCAACGATAACAAATAAGGGAGAAATAAAAGTATCAAAAGGAACAGGAATACTTCAAACAGCTGGAACAGTAACAAATGCAGGAAGTATTAATGTATCAGCAGGAGCTACAGGATTAGATCTTCAAGGTGGAAGTTTCACAAATAATGGAAAAATAAATTTATCTGGAGAAACAGCTAAACTTGATATTAAAGGTGGAAATTTTAAAAATACTAATGAGATTAAAATAAATGTTACAAAAAGTGGTGCTGCAGGAATAGTTCAATCAGGTGGAAAAATAGAAAATAGTGGAACTATAAATGTACAAGAAGGAAAAGGATTTTATATAAAAGATGGAGAAATAGAAAATACAGGAATAATAAATGTAAATTCAAATGAACAAGGTGAAATAAAGAATACAAATATAGTAACAGGGATACAATTACAAGGGGTAAATGCAACATTTAAAAATGAAGGTCAGATAAATGTTTTAAGTACAACAACTATAATAAATGATAAAGAAGAGATAAAAAGTGGAGTAGGAGTAGCGGTCTCTGAAGAGGTTAAGGATGAAAATGGTAAAATTATTTCATCTTTTAGTAATAATGGAATAATAAATGTAAAAACTAATTCTAAAGGACTTCAAATAACTAAAGGAAAAGCTGAAAATCAAGGAGTTATTAGAGTAGAAGAAAAAAAAGCTACTGGAGTTTATTTAAATGGTGGCTCTGGAAATTTTGAAAATAAAGAAAAAGCTCAAATTTTAGTATCTGGAGTAGAAGCAAAAGCTATTCATTTTGGTGCTAATGGTGGAACTGCTAATAATGCAGGAACAATAGAAATAACTTTAGGAGGAATAGGAGCATATTTCGGAGGAAAGGGGACTTTTACTAATAAAAAAGGTTCAAATATAATAGTATCAGGAAAAGTAGTTGAACAAGTTTTTAAAGAAGATGGAACTCCTGATTTAGATGAAAATGGAAATCCAAAATATAAAACAACAGTTTCAAAAGGAATTTTCTTAAACTCAAAAGGAACAGTAATAAATGAAGGAAATATTCTTGTAGGATATAAAGTAGATGATACAGGAAATATTGTTTTAGGAGAAGAAGGAGCTGTAGGAGTTCAGGTAAATGATCTAAATGCTCAATTTATTAATAATAAAGGTAGTAATATAGAAGTTGCAGGAGGATCGCAAGGAATCCAAGTTAATAAAGGAACAGCAATAAATGAAGGAAATATTCTAACAGAAGGAACAAATGCTGTTGGAATTTATATGAATGCAGCAAGTAAAAAAGATGAAAACGGAAATATTTTATATGAAAAAGCTGAATTTACAAATAAGAATCAAATAGTAGCAAGTGGGACTGGAGCAAAAGGAATACAATTTGGAGCAGGAGGAGGAACTGTTACAAATACTGGAGATATAACAGCAGAAAATGGAGCTATTGGAGTATTTTTCTATCAAGGAACAAATAACATTCTAATTAATAGTGGAACTATAAATGCAGGAGAAAATGGTTCTGCTATTGAATCAGGAAAAGATACTAACAATGCTGTAATTCTTCAAAAAGGTTCTAAGATTACAGGAAAAATAAAAGGAAATAATGGTATTGACGTTCTTGCATTAGATGGGGGAACACACTCTAAATTGAATGTAAGTGACTATGAAAAGATAGTTGCTAAATCAGGAGATTCAAAAATAGAAAACTCTACAATTTCTCTCGGATTTAAAGAAGGAACAGATAATTATATTTCAGAAAATATAGGAAAAGCTGAAGGAAATGTAACAATAGCTGATTCTAAACTTATTATAGATTTAGCAAATAAAACAGAAAATTCTACAGGTCTTATATCAGGACAAACAATATTAGATGGAAATATAAAATTAGCATTTAATGGAGCTAAAGGACAAAAAGAGTTTAATGTTAATGAAATTTTAAATAAGGATATTGATTTTTCTAAAGCTAATTTTGGTTCTTCAGCAATGTGGGATTATACAATAGAAAATGGAAATGTAATAGCTAAAAAGCATAGTTACACAGAAGCTGTTGGAAAATCTCAATTAGAAGATTTTGGAAAAGCTTTAGAGCAAAGTGAAAATGGTGAAATTAAAGATGGAGATTTCAAAACAGGTTTAACACTATTAGGTTTATTAGATGCTTCACAATTTACAGATGCTATGACTCAACTATCTGGAGGAGTTCATGGATATACAGTTGATTTTGCTGCAATTAACTCAAGAACTTTATCAAATACAATAAAAAATAGAGAGTTAAATAAAGACAGATTAAGAGATAAAGCTTTAAATTCATATGATCAAGAGGTAGCTTATATAAATAATCACCATAAATTAGGGGGATTAATAAATGTTGATTATAATGAAGATGGAGTTTTAGGAATAACTGAAAAACAAATTATGCCTAATGGAAAACTTGGTTTAGTTTATGGAGGAGCAAAGGGAAAAGCTAAATTTGAAAATGGAAAACATGGTAAAGCTAATATGGATAATCTATATTTAGGTGGATATTATGCTTATGATTTTACAGATAAACTTACTTTAGTTTCAAATGCAAACTTTGTTTATTCTCATACTAATGTTACAAGAAATATTAAATTCTCAAAAGAAGGGGAAGAATCAAAGTTAGAACAAACATATGATTCTACTTATCCAGTATTTGGATTTGGTGGAGGAGCAACTTTATACTACACTCCATATGATAGCTCTAATAATAGTGTAACTCTATATGGTGGAATTGATTGGACTAAGATAGTTCAAGGAAATATTAATGAAGATCCTGATAATGTAGAAAATAAAACTAATGTTACTATAAAAAATATTCCAGTAGATGAACAAATGTATGATTCAGTAGTACCACATATTGGATTATCACTTTCAAATAATGGGTATATTTTTAATAGAAAATATAGATTAGGTGTAAATGTAGATTATGAAACAGAACTAGGAAATATAAAAAATGGTAAAAAACTAAAATTATCAGCTCTAAGTACACCACATAGAGTGGAAACAGCAGAGAGAGAAAATATAGTTTCTTACTCATTAAATGGAGCTTTAGATCTAACAGACGATTTTACAATCTATGGAAACTATACAAAAGCTGATTCTGATGAATATGATGCTGAAAGAGTAGAAGCAGGATTTAAGTATAAGATGGATAGAATGTCTGATCTATTTGTTACAGGTCCACTTTTAGGAAATATAGAAAATAGCAAACCATATTCTAGAAGATGGACAGGAGTGGCTAGTTTTATTCTTGATGGAGAAGATGATAGTGATAGATCTTACTATACAGAACCAATTATGGGAGAAGAACACTCAAGAGGAGATTATGCTACATCTTTAAAATTAAAACCTAAATTTACTTTAAGTTTAAATGATAGAGATACAAAATGGTCTTATTATTTTGAAACTTATTATATGAGTAATGGTATAGGAATGAATTTAGATAAAAATGAGAGAAGAAAAAGTGAATCAAGAATCCATGCAGAAGCTAGATGGTCTGATCAATACTCAAAGGGTAAATATGGCTTTAATATAGGTTATAGAAATGAAACAACATCTGCACCAACACTTTCTCAATATGTTCAAAGGGATAGATTAACAAGAGGACTTCATCAATTTAGATTTACTCCTAACTTTACATATAATTTAGGAAATGGATTTATATTTGGAGGTTCTACAACTGGAATTATAGCTTATGATTATGAGGGATATAGAAAAGGGCAAACAGACTTTGAATTAGAAAATGAGTATGGAATCACTTATAATGGACTTATGCCAAGATGGAGATTTAATGTAAACTACTTTAGAGAGGAAACTTGGTATGATAATGACTTTAGAAAACCTAGTGTAAAAGGAGAGGTTGAAGGAGATAGAAGATATCAATCAAATCAATTAAGACCTAGAATTACATATTTCTTTGGAAATGGTGGAAGAGTTGAATTAAGTGCAAGAATGCCATTAGGAAATGGATATTGGTATACTTCAGATGATCATGGTAAAAAAGCAGCAGAAAAATATGAAACTAGATATGGATTAAAATATTATCAACCTATTACACCAGGATTAACAGGAATGATAGGTGGAGAGATTTTAACTATAAAAACTAAAAATACTAATCATAGTAGTAATGACTATGGAAAAGAAACAAGAGATTACTCTATAAGACCAACAATTGGAATTTCTTATAACTTTTAATTAGGAGGAAGAAAATGAAAAAAATATTAACATTTATTTTAATGATGATTATGGTAGTTACTGCTTTCTCTAAAGAAGTTAGTAAGAGTGCCAATGATTATGAAAAGATAAGAGTAAAATGGGGAGAGTTTTTAACTGGAGTAACTTCAGAAGATGATTTGTCATCTTCTGAGGTACAGAAGGTAGTTGAAACTAATGAGAAAAATGCTGAAAAATCATATACACAGATAAATAAAGAGAAAAATAAAAGATATTTTCTTGATGAAAAAGAGGATATGAAAAGTGGTATTCAAATATTAAATAGCTATAATGCTATAAAAAATATTGCAAAGGGATATGCTACTAGAGGTACAAAATTTTATAAAAATGAAGAGGTAAAAAATCAAATAATAGCTGGAATGGATTGGCTATATGATAATGCTTACCATGAAGGACTTCCAGAGATTGGAAACTGGTGGCATTGGGAACTTGGAATACCTAAAGCAGTAAATGACATTCTTATTTTAATGAATGGAGATATTCCAAAAGAGAAAGTGGAAAAATATTTAGGAGCAACAAAATTTTTCCAACCAGATGCAAGATATAGTGGAGCAGGAGCAACAGCTTCATACTCATCTACACCAGATAAAAGGGTATCAACTGGAGGAAACAGAACAGATACAGCTATGATATCTTTTTTAAGAGGAGTTCTTTTAGAGGATAAAGTTGAAGTTAAAAATGCTTTAGAAGCAGTTACAGAAGTTGGGGAGTATGCAACTAAAGGAGATGGATTTTATAAAGATAGTTCATTTATTCAACATAATAATGTAGCTTACAATGGAACATATGCTTCAGTATTATTTAATGGACTAGGTGGAATACTTTATCTAGTAAAGGATACAGAATTTGAAATAAAAAGTAAAAAACTAGATAATATTTATGAAGCTATTTTAAATGGATATGGATATCTGTTTATAAATGGTGGAATGAATGATTCAGTTAGTGGAAGAGCGATATCAAGAAATAAGACAAGTGATCTTTTACGTGGAAGAGATGTAATCAACTCTTTAGCAATGTTGTCAGAAGGGGCAAGTGATGAGTATAGAGTTAGATTACAAGAGTTAATAAAAACAAATATTTTCTCTAACAATTCATTTAATATTTTAGAGATGTCAGGTAATAGAACTATACTTGGTATTCTTAGAGATATAGTTGAAGATGAAAGTATAAAAACTAGAAATATTGTGGGAAATAAGATGTTCCACTCTATGGATAGAGCTATAAGTAAAAATAAAAATGGTGGAGCATTTGCTCTATCAATGCACTCTTCAAGAATAGCTAATTTTGAAACAATGAATGGTGAAAATCTTAAAGGGTGGTTTACAGGTGATGGAATGACATATATTTATGGAAATGATTCAAGTGCATATACTGAATTTTGGCCAACTGTGGATATGTATCATCTACCTGGAGTAACAAATAGCTTAAAAGTTAGAGGAGATAGATCAGGGGAAAGAAGAGGGATTACTACACCAAAAGCTTGGGTTGGTGGAGTAAATAACGGAGAAACTTTTGTAGGAATGGATATGCTTTCATGGAATAAAGCATTAAAAGTAAAAAAATCTTATTTATTTACAGAAGATGGAGTTGTTGCTGTATATGGAGATTCACTTTCATCTAATGAAGGGGAGATTCATACAACAATAGATAACAGAATTTTAAAAAGTGGAAAATTAATAGTAAATGGTAAGGAGATAACAGAATCAACAGTTATAGAAAATCCTAAAGATATGACTATAATGTTTGTAGGAAACTATCCTGAAGAAACTATTGGATATAGAATAATAGATGCTCCAAAAGTAGAGATCAAATTTGAGGAAAGAAAAGGAGATTGGAAATCTATTGGTGGAACAGACAGTAAAGAGATAGTTAAAAAATATGTTACTATCTATATAAATCATGGTAAAAATCCAAAAGATCAAAAATTCAGTTATCTAATTTTCCCAATGTTTAAAGAGGAAGAAGTTAAAAATTATAATTTAAACTCATTGAAATTAGTTCAAAGCGATGAAAAGATTCATGCTGTTGAAGATAATGAAAATAGAGTAGTCAGAATAAATTTCTGGAAAGATCTTCCAGTTAAATTTAGAAATATTAGATCTTTCTCAACTGCAACAATGATTGTAAAAGAGAATAACAATGGGCTTTTAATTGCAGTAAGTGAGCCAACTCAATTGATGAAAAAGAATTCAATCTTTGAGATAGATGGTACATATGAATTAGAAGAAAGCAGTAGTAAAGATATAAAAGTAACAAATAGAAATAATCTAACAAGAATAGAAATAGATTTAAGAAACAATGGAGCAACAGAAACAATAAAATTAAAAAAAGTTAAATAAATATTATGGAGGTTAAAATGGAATTAACTAAAGAAACAAGAGAAAAATTTTCACAAGATGTAGAGCTATCTAAGGAAACATTATATAGTGCATTACATGAAGCATTAACAAAAATAGATAGAAATGCAAGAACATTTATAAACACTTTCCCAAGACCAGCAAGTACAGATTATGTATATCCTGGAATCTTAAATGCAGGAGAATGGGATGACTGGACAAGTGGATTCTGGACAGGAATATTATGGCTAGCTTATGAAGTTACAGGAGAAAAGAGATATAGAAAAGTAGCATCTTTCCAAACAAAAAGCTATGATGAAAGAATTACAAATAAAGTGGCAGTAAACCATCATGACTTAGGATTCTTATATACTCCATCAGTTGTAGCTGATTACAAAATTACAGGAAGCAATCTTGCAAAAGAAGCTGGAATTAAAGCTGCAACTCACTTAATGGGAAGATTTAAAGAGAAAGGACAATTTATTCAAGCTTGGGGAGAATTAGATGACCCTACAGCATATAGATTAATAATAGATTGTAACCTAAATGTACCTCTATTATTCTGGGCAACAGAAGCAACTGGAGATCCTAAATTTAGAGAGATAGCAACTAAACATATAAATACAGCAGCAAGTGTAGTATTAAGAGAGGATAGCTCAACTCACCACACTTATTACTTCGACCCAGAAACAGGAAAACCAGTTAAAGGAGTTACAGCACAAGGTGCATCAGATAACTCAGCATGGGCAAGAGGACAAGCATGGGGAGTATATGGATTCCCTCTAGCATATAGCTATTTAAAAGATGAGAAATTTATAGATCTTTATAAAAGAGTAACAAACTACTTCTTAAATCACTTACCAGCTGATGATGTATGTTATTGGGATTTAAGTTTCGATGATCTTTCTGGAGAAGAAAAAGATAGTTCAGCAGCAGCAATAGCAGTTTGTGGAATGTTAGAAATGGATAAATATCTTCCAGATTCAGATCCAGACAAAAAAATCTATCAAAATGCAGTTAAGAGAATAATGAACTCATTAATTAAAAACTACTCAACAAAAGATATGGAAAGATGTAATGGACTTCTTAAAGAAGCTGTTTACAGTAAACCACATGGAATTGGTGTAGAAGAGTGTTGTATATGGGGAGATTACTTCTATATGGAAGCTCTTGTAAGAATAATGAAACCAGAATGGAAAAAATACTGGTAATATAAAAAAATACTAATAAAAAAACTCTAAGGTATAAATTAACTTTTATACTTTAGAGTTTTTATTTTAAAAATCTCTTTGAAAATGTTATAATTAAATTAATTGATAAGATTGAGGGAGAGAAGGATATTAGTGAATATAAATGAAAGAATAAAAATAAAATTAGAAAATAGAACTAATAGAATAATATGTTTTATATTAATTATAATAATTTTAATTTTAAGTAGTTATAGAACTTATATTATTTTTAAAGCCAAAGAGAGAGATGAAAGTTTAAGAGTAGAAGAGATTTATAAAAGTATAGATAAAAAATTTACTTTTTTAAATATGACAATATATGATTTTAAAACTAGCAAGGAATTTAATGATTATTTCTTTAGAAAAAATAAGTTACACAATAAGCAATATAAAAAATTAAAACTTTTTGATGAATTAAAAAAGACAAATACTATTTATGGTATTATAGGTTGTAGCATTAATATTATTGATGGAAATGAAAATATTGTTTTTACTTCAACAGGAACAATAGATAAAATTGAATATTTGAAAGGTTTTTCAAAATTTTTAAATGATGAAAATAGAAAAAGAGTTATTCTAAAAGATAAAGAAAAGATAAATATTATTTTTAAAGATGACAATCTTTTTGATAGAGATGATATTTTTTGGATAGCTTCATTAAATGAAAATGACTTCTTTTCAGAGATAAAATTAGAGTTAGATAATTGGTATATAACTAATAAAGATAAACTTATTAATTTAGGAGATAGCAAAAAAAAATTAAGTCTTAGTGATATTGAAAAGAAAAGAAGAGCAAAAATCTTTATAATCCCATATTTTTATGAAAAAATAATCTATATACCCCCTAGAATAAGTGTTGAATCTATTTTCTTAAATGAAGTATTAAAAATAACATTTATTTTTGCAGTTTTATTTTTATTAGGAAATCTAATAAAATATTTTGTAGTAAAACCTATAAAAAAACTTGCAATAAATTTGGGATATATGAGTGATACCAATGAAAAAGAGTTGGATTATATAGAGCATAAGATACAGGAGATAAATTTAAAAAACAGAGATTTAGAGTATAAAATAAGTGATATGAGAGTATATCAAAGAAGAAAAAAGATAAAAGATTATTTAATAGGGCTTACAGAAAAATTGGGAATAGTTGCCTTGGAAGATGCTAAAATTTTAAAAATAAAAAAATATAGGGTAATTATAATGGAGATATTTGATATTGATTCAGTGGATAATATTTTCAATAAGTTTAATCTATCTAAAGAGCTAATGATGAAATATTTTTCAGAAGATGTTTTATGTGAAGAGATAGATATAGATTACAAAAGTATAGCTTTTGTTTTAGAAGATATTTTTACAACAGAGGAGTTACAAGAGATATTTAACTGTATAGTAACTCATATAGAGAGAAATTACTCTTTAAGATTTACTGCTGCTATAACTAAAAGTTATAGTGAGATGGAAGAACTTCCACAAGCATATAGAGCAGCTAAAAAACTGTTGGATTATAAATTTGTATTTAAAGAGAAAAAAGTTATTTTTGAAGAGTTGATAGATGAAGAAAATATGAATAAATACTATTATCCAATAGAATTAGAAGCAAAATTAATTTTAAGAACATTAAGTTCAAATGAATTAAGTGTAAGAAGAACTTTAGAAGAGATATTTGATAGTAAAAATAGTAAAGAGATAGATAAAAAATATCTTAAAGAGTTTACAGGGCTTTTGTATAATACACTTGGGCGTATCTTTATTCAATTAAAAGAGATGAATAGAGATATAGATATAAAGATTTTTAATGCTGAAGAGATTTTACAACTAAGTGAGCTAGGAAAAATTAGAGAGAAATTTGAAGAAAAACTTTTAGAGATCTGTAAATATACAAAGGTAAAAGAGAGTAATGATGCTGAAAGTATTAAGATAAAGATAGAAAAATTCTTAGAAGAAAATTATATGGTAGATATCTCTTTGGATAACTTAGCTGATTATTTAGGACACTCTTTTAAATATACAAGTGTATTGTTTAAAAAGGTTATGGGAGATAATTTTAAAAATTATCTAAATATATATAGATTAGAAAAAGCTAAAGAGTTTATGGAGTATAATAAAGATCTTAAAATAAAAGAGTTAGCAGAATTGGTAGGTTATAATAGTTCTAATACTTTTATAAGAATTTTTAGAAAATATGAGGGTGTTTCTCCAGGAAAATATTTTGGAATAGGGGAACATGAAGAATAGAAAAAAGAAAACTTTCTCGTAATAGGGAAAGTTTTTTTTATGTTCTATTTTGATAAATTAAAATAGTAACACTAATTAATTCTAACTTTATTATAAATATTAGTGTTCTAAAACGGATGTAAAACTATTATAATAAATCTTATCATAAAAAAATCATTGACTTATTGTATAAAATAATATATTATACTTGTATACAAGTATGCAAAAAATAATTCGACAGATAATAATTTAATTGTAGGAGGAATATCATGCAAGAATTTATGAACAAAGACTTTTTATTGAAAAACGATATCAGTAAAGAACTATATCATGAATATGCTGAAAAAATGCCTATCTTTGATTTTCATTGTCATTTAAGCCCAAAAGAGATTGCTGAAAATAAAAGTTATGATAATCTTACTCAAATATGGCTATATGGAGACCACTATAAATGGAGAGCAATGCGTTCTAATGGTGTAGATGAAAAATACATTACAGGAGATGCAAGTGACTATGATAAGTTTTTAGCTTTTGTAGATACTATGGAATATGCTTATGGAAATCCACTATTTCACTGGTCACACTTAGAATTAAAAAGATTCTTTGGAATAGAAGAGGTATTAAATAGAAAGAATGCTGAAGTTATTTGGAATAAAGCTAATGAACTTTTAAAAACAGAAAACTTTAGAGCAAAAGCACTTATAAAAAATGCTAATGTAAAAGCTTTATGCACAACAGATGATCCAATAGATACTCTTGAATATCATGAGATAATAGCTCAAGATAAAGAGTCTGGAGTAAAAGTTCTACCAACATTTAGACCAGATAAAGCTATATTTATAGAGAGAGCAGAATATCTTCAATGGCTTGAAAAACTTGAAAAAGTTTCAGAAGTAAAAATAGATAGTTTTGTATCTTTAATGGAAGCTATGGAAAAAAGAGTTGAGTTCTTTGTATCAAAAGGATGTGTAGTTACAGACCACAGTATTGAAGTTCCATTCTTTAAATTAGCTACTGCTGAAGAGGTAGAGAGAATATTTAAAAAAGCTCTTGCAAAAGAGGAATTAACTGTTGAAGAAGTTGAAGCATATAAAACAGCTTTAATAATCAATCTTGGAAGAGTATATAACAAATATAATCTAGCAATGCAAATCCACGTTGGAGCATTGAGAAATAATAACTCAAGAATGTTTAATAAATTAGGTGGAGATATTGGTTTTGACTCAATTGGAGATTATAATTACGCAAGATGTATCTCTGGATTATTAAATGAATTAGACAAAACAGAAGAGTTACCAAAAACAATTCTTTACTGTTTAAATCCTAATGACAATGAGATGTTTGGAACTATGATAGGAAACTTCCAAGATGGAAAAGTTCCTGGAAAGATTCAATTTGGATCTGGTTGGTGGTTCAATGATCAAAAAGATGGAATGACTAGACAGATGACAGCTCTTGCAAATTTAGGATTATTAAGAAGATTTGTAGGAATGCTTACAGACTCAAGAAGTTTCCTTTCATACACAAGACATGAATACTTCAGAAGAATTATGTGTAATCTAGTAGGAACTTGGGTAGAAGAGGGAGAAATTCCTTATGATAGAGAGATCTTAGAGCCTATGATTAAGGAAATTTGTTTTAATAATGCAAAAAATTATTTTAATTTAGATATATAACCAAAACAGTTTAAGGAGGGAAAATATGAAACTATCATTTAGATGGTATGGAGATTCAGATCCAGTAAGTCTTCAATACATAAGACAAATACCTAAAATGCACAGTATTGTTACAGCTGTATATGATGTACCAGTTGGACAAGAGTGGGATATGGGCAGAATAAACACTTTAAAAGCTAAAGTTGAAAATGCAGGACTTCACTTTGACGTTATTGAAAGTGTACCAGTACATGAAGATATTAAATTAGGACTACCTACAAGAGAACTTTACATTGAGAACTATAAAAAGAACATAAGAAACCTAGCAAAAGCAGGAGTAAAAGTAATTTGTTACAACTTTATGCCAGTATTTGACTGGACTAGATCTCAATTAGATAAAGAACTAGAAGATGGATCAACAGCTCTAGTTTACTATAAAGATCAAGTTGACAAATTAGATCCTTTAAACAGCAACCTATCACTACCAGGATGGGATTCAAGTTACACTAAAGAAGAGATGGCTGAATTATTCAGACAATATAAAGAGATAGGAGAAGAGGGACTTTGGGCTAACTTAGAATATTTCTTAAAAGAAATTATTCCAGTAGCTGAAGAGTGTGATATCAAAATGGCTATCCACCCTGACGATCCACCTTGGCCAATATTTGGTCTACCAAGAATCATAACTAATGAAGCAAACTTAGATAGATTCTTAAAATTAGTGGACAGCAAATACAATGGACTTACACTTTGTACAGGATCACTTGGAAGTGGAAGTTTCAATGATATGGTTAAATTAGTAGATAAATACAGTGCAATGGGAAGAATTCACTTTATGCATGTAAGAAACGTAAAACTTCTTGAAGATGGAGTAAGTTTTGAAGAGTCAGCACACTGTGCATCTTGTGGATCATTAGATATAGTTGGAATTATGAAAGCGTTACACAAAAATAATTTTGATGGATATTTAAGACCAGACCACGGAAGAATGATTTGGGGAGAAACTGGAAAACCAGGATATGGATTATATGACAGAGCTCTAGGAGCAAGTTATATTACTGGAATTTGGGATACTCTTGAGAAATTAAAATAGTATTTTACTAGGAGGAGTTAAAATGAAATTATGTTTAAAAGAGTTAAATAATATAGAAACTTCTTTAAAAGGTATAGTAAAAACTCCTATGTATGATATAGAAAAAATCAAAGAAAATACAAACAAAGCACCAAAATGGTTACATTTTGGTGCTGGTAATATTTTCAGAGCATACATAGGGAAAATGGCACAAAATCTTTTAAATAAAGGACTAGAAGATACAGGAATAATCGTAGCTGAAAGTTTTGACGAAGAGATAATAGATAAAGTATATACTCCATATGATAACTTAACAATGTTAGTAACTTTATTTAAAAATGGAGAATTTGAAAATGAAATTATTGGAAGTATTGTAGATAGTGTTAAAATTAGTAGTGAAAAAGCAAAATTAATGGATATAGCTATCGCTCCATCTCTTCAAATGATAAGTTTTACAATCACAGAAAAAGGATACAATTTAAAAGCACCTAATGGAGAATTCTTCAAAGTTATACAAGATGATTTTGAAAATGGTCCAGAAAATGCTAAACATGTAATGAGTATTCTTACATCACTTTTATATGCTAGATTTAAAAATGGAAAAACACCTATTAGTATTGTAAGTATGGATAACTGTGCAGGTAATGGAGATAGAATAAGAGCAGCAGTAATAGAGATAGCAAATCAATGGATAGCTAAAAACTTTGTAGAAGGAGAGTTTTTAGATTATGTATCTAATGATTCAGTAGTAGCATTTCCAGTATCTATGATAGATAAAATTACTCCAAGACCAGCAGAAGTAATTGAAAAACATTTAGAAGAGCTAGGATTTGAAAATATGGATATAGTTGTAACTGAAAGAAATAGTTTTACAGCTCCATTTGTAAATGCTGAAGCTCCACAATATTTTGTAGTAGAAGATAAATTCCCAAATGGAAAACCACAAATAGAATTATCAGAAGCGGGAGTATATGTTACTGATAGAGAAACTGTTGAAAAAACAGAAAGAATGAAAGTAACTACTTGCTTAAACCCTCTACATACAACATTAGCAGTATATGGATGTCTATTTAACTATAAAACTATCTATGAAACTGTAAATGATTCTCTTTTAAATAAATTAATAAAAAATATTGGATATAATGAAGCTCTTCCAGTTGTTGAGAACCCTGGAATCTTAGATCCAAAAGCGTTTATAGATGAAGTAGTAAATGAAAGATTCCCAAATCCATTTATTCCAGATCAACCTGAGAGAATAGCAACAGATACTTCTCAAAAAGTTGGAATAAGATTTGGAGAAACAATTAAATCTTACTTAAATAGCAAAGATTTAGATGTAAAAACATTAAAATATATTCCAATGGTGTATGCTGGATGGTTTAGATATCTTATGGGATTAGATGATAATGGAAATGAAAGATCTATTAGTAGTGATCCAATGTTAGATATGTTAAAAGAAAGCATTTCAGGAATAGAATTTGGAAAACCAGAAACATATAATGGACAATTAAAAGAAGTATTAAAAAATAAAATGATATTTGGGGTAGATTTAGAAGAAGTTGGATTATCAGATTTAATTGAAAAATACTTTGTTGAGATGTTAGCTGGTAAAGATGCAGTTAAAAACACATTAAAAAAATATTTAGTAGATTAGATAATAAATTTATTAGGGGAGGACTTAATGAAAAAGGTATTTAAAATATTTTTAAGCACAATTCTTACATTAGGAACACTATTAATATTTACATCTTGTGGAAAAAGTGACAGTAAAACAATAATAAGAGTATCTCACAACCAAGCTGCAGATCACCCTACAAATATAGGACTTTTAGCTTTTGAAGAATTTATTGAAAGTAAATTAGGAGATAAATATGATGTACAAATATTCCCTAACGAACTTTTAGGTTCACAAGTAAATACAGTTGAACTTACACAAACAGGGGCAATAAACTTTACAGTAGCAAGTAACGCTATTCTTGAAAGTTTCGATAATATATATCAAATATTTAACCTACCATATTTATTTAATAGTCCAGAGCACTATCATGCAGTAATGGATAACAAAGAGTTAATTAAACCAATATTTACTTCAACAGAAAAATCTGGATTTGAAGCAGTAGCATGGTTAGATGCAGGAACAAGAAACTTCTATACTGTAAAAAAACCAATAAGAACACCTGATGATCTAAAGGGGTTAAAAATTAGAGTACAACAATCAGCATCAAATATTAGAATGATGGAATTATTTGGTGGAGCAGCAACTCCAATGGGATTTGGAGAAGTTTATACAGCTTTACAACAAAGTGTTATTGATGGAGCTGAAAATAATGAACTTGCTTTAACAAGTAATAAACATGGGGAAGTTTGTAAATATTATTCATATAATATGCACCAAATGGTACCAGATATTGTAATAGGAAACTTAAGATTCTTAAATAGTTTATCACCAGAAGAGAGAGCTATTTTTGATGAAGGATTTACTATTATATCAAAAGTTCAAAGAGAAGCTTGGGGAGAATCAGTTAATAAAGCTATTCAACAAGCTAAAGAGATGAATGTAGAATTTATTTATCCAGATGTTTTAGCTTTCCAAGAGAGAGTTCTTCCTCTTCATGATGAAGTATTAGCAGCAACTCCTAAATTAAAACCAATTTATGATAAGATTCAAGAGATTGGAAAAGAGATAAAAGGAGGTAAAAACTAATGGAAGGAATAAGAAAAGGTTTAGATAAACTTATTTTATTTATATGTGTTGTTCTTTTTATGCTAATGACTGTAGTAGGAACTTATCAAATTCTAGTAAGATATGTATTTAAATCTCCAAGTACAATATCTGAGGAATTAATATCTTATTCATTTGCATGGATGTCAATGTTTGCAGCATCATATATCTTTGGAAAAAGAGATCATATGCGTATGGTATTCTTTATTGAAAAATTCACTAAAAATGCTCAAAGAACAGTAGCTGTAATTACAGAATTAGTAATTTTACTATTTGCATTAGGAGTACTAGTAGGTGGAGGAAGTTATATAACTTCATTAAGTATGACTCAAATGACTCCAGCTCTAAAAATTTCAATGGGATATATCTATCTAGTTATTCCAGTTTGTGGAGTTATGACATCTATATACAGTATCCTTAATATTGTTGATTTAATGAAAAATTCAAAGGAGGCATAGGAATATGGTATTAACTACAGCATTAATTATGTTTAGTGTTTTAATAGTAACACTTCTTCTTGGATTTCCAATTGCAATAAGTATTGGATTATCATCAATACTTGCAATACTTCCATCATTAGCATTAGATAATACTCTTGTAACAGGAGCACAAAGAATATTCTCAGGGATTTCAAACTTTACATTAATAGCTATTCCATTCTTCATTTTAGCAGGAAATATTATGAATCAAGGTGGTATAGCTAAAAAAGTGGTAGCATTTGCTCAATCTTTAACAGGTAGAATTCCTGGATCTTTAATGCAAACTAACGTATTAGCTAATATGATGTTTGGAGCTATTTCAGGATCTTCAGTAGCAGCTTGTGCAGCTATGGGAGGAATTTTACTACCAATGGAAGAAGAAGAGGGATATGATAAAAAATTAGGTGCAACAGTTAATATTGCAACTGCACCAACAGGATTACTTATACCACCTTCAAACTCATTGATTGTATACTCTCTTGTAAGTGGAGGAACATCAGTAGCAGCTCTATTTATGGCAGGGTATATTCCTGGAATTTTATGGGGTGTAGGTTGTATGATCTTAACTTTCTTCCTTGCTAGAAGTAGAGGAATGAAGGGGAAAGCAGGAGTTAAATTTAAAGTTGTTGTATCAACTTTCTTAGACGCTCTTCCATCACTAGCTTTAATAGTAATCGTTATTGGAGGAATCATTAGAGGAATATTCACACCAACAGAAGGATCAGTTGTTGCAGTTGTTTATACTCTTCTATTATCAATGATTTTCTACAGAACAATAGATTTTAAAGGATTAATTAAGATATTTGAAGAAAGTGCAAAAATGACAGGAGTAATTGTATTCTTAATTGGAGTATCAACAATCATGTCATGGGTAATGGCATTTACAGGTGTACCTCAAGCAATTTCTAGCTTAATCTTAGGAATAACTGAAAATAAATTTATAATTCTATTATTAATGAACCTATTATTACTATTCATAGGAACATTTATGGATGTAACACCAGCTATATTGATATTTACTCCAATTTTCCTTCCAATAGTAAAATCTTTTGGAATGAGCCCTATTCAATTTGGAATTATAATTGTATTTAACTTATGTATAGGAAATATTACTCCACCAGTTGGAAATACACTATTTGTTGGAGTTAAAGTTGGAAACTTAAAAATAGAAGATGTTATGGGAGAACTAATAAAATACTATGCAGTAATAATAATTGTTCTAATGTTAGTAACATATCTTCCACAACTTTCAATGTATCTACCTATATTAAGTGGACTAGCTAAATAAAGTGCTAATATATAAATAAAAGAAACTGCTATAAATTGATAGTTTAGATTATCAGTTTTAGCAGTTTTTTTCATATAAACTATAATATATCTAACTAAGCTCAGTTATCTAGCACATTGCTAGATTTTGACAAAGTACCTTTGCTTTTAGCGATTATTAGTTAAGTTAAGTTATCTCTATTCTCTTTTAACATCAAGTTGACTCCATGTCAGTGAATAAAGAATCCCTATTGCTCATTCCGTTGAAAATGCAAAACTCGCTTCGCAAGCTCCACTCAAACACGTTGCATTTTCTTAACTGCATTTCACTGAGGGCTTCTAATATTCACTTCCAAATTACGTCAACTTGATGTTAGGAATAATCTATTTTTATTTCTTATTAGAATGATAAATTATAATTTAATAAATAAAAAAACTGTGCAAATCAATTAATTTTGATATACACAGTTTTTATTTATTATTTATTTAAAGTTTCATCAATAATTTTTTTAGTTAAATCAGGGAAGTTTCCAATAATAATATCAATTCCTTTTACTATCATATCTCTAATATCCTCTTCTTTATTAACTGTCCAAGTATTGATCTCAATTCCTAAAGTTTTAAGTTCATTTACTATTTTAGGTGTCAACATAGCAAAGTGTGGATGGTAACATTCAACACAGTAATTTTTAATATATTTGCTGGGGTTAAGAATCCAAGTTTCAGTAAGGAAACCACATTTGATACGAGGAGCTATAGCTTTCATTCTCAACACACTATAATGGTTAAAGCTTGAAATAATAACTCTATTCTCAAGTTGAAACTCTTTAATTAAGTTATAAACTTTTTCTTCTATTCCTTTATATTCGTTGATACCAGTTTTTAATTCAATATTAGTTATAATATTTGTATCTTTTATAAGATTAAAGTATTCTCTTAAAGTAGGTATTTTATTAAATCCAAATTGTCCAGTATAGATGTATGAAGCATCAAATTTTTCTAACTCTTCATAAGTATAATCTACAACTAATCCCTTTCCATTAGTTGTACGATCAATAGTTTCATCGTGAATAATAACTATTTCTCCATCTTTTGTTAATTGAACATCTAATTCAATTCCATCAGCTTGAGCTTCAACAGCCTTTTCAAATGCCAATAGAGTATTTTCAGGGTATTTTCCACTAAAACCTCTATGAGCAAAATTTTTAGTCATAAGATCACCTATTTAAATTAAATTTATTATAATTATAAAGTAATATTTTCCTCTGTGTCAATATCAAAGAAATGAGCCTTTTCCATATTGAAATAGAAACTACCAGTTTCACCATATGAAAGTCCTAAGCTTTTTCTACTTTCTATTCTTGAAGTGAATTCATTTCCATCTATTGAGAAGTGAAGAAACTCTTCATTTCCCATATATTCTACAACACTTATATTCCCAGTGATAAAATTATTTTTATCTCCATCAGGGTTAGTTAGAGTATTTCCAATATTTTCAGGTCTTATTCCTAAAGTAACCTTTTTACCTATATGATTTTTTACTTTTTCTCTCATTTCTTTTGGAAGTACTATATGCTTATTTTCTCCAAAAGTAAATACAGTTTCATTTTCAGTTTTTTCTAATGTCCCTACAACAAAGTTCATCGCTGGAGATCCTATGAATCCTGCTACGAATTTATTTGCTGGTTTGTGGTATAGATTTAATGGTGTATCAACTTGCATTATCTTTCCATAGTTTAATACACAAATTCTATCTCCCATTGTC
>JADYUE010000037.1 GCA_021531615.1 Fusobacterium varium
GATTATATCTACTATTTCTTCTTCTGAAAGCAAAGCATAATCAAACATTCTTCCTCTGTTAATTCTTTCAGTTTTTAAATCCAAACAATTCTTTAAAAGGAGAGACCAAAATTTTTTCAATTTATTGTAATATCTATCATCTTTATTTTTGCATTGATTCATAATTTTAATCCTAGTTTTATTAAAACTTCGATTAATTAATTGAACTAAATGAAATCTATCTAAAGAGATTTTAGCATTAGGAAAAAGATCATTAACTAGAGTCATATACGGCTTATAGATATCTATTACAATATGCTTAACTTTTTTACGAGCTTCTAAAGAAAAGCTAGAAAAATATTCTTTTAAATATGATAAGCGCCTATTAGGAAGAATATCAGTAATATCTCCATTATTTGCATTGCAAAAAATGAAAGCCATAGCTCCTTCACAGTCATTAGTAGCTTTAAATTCGTCAAAATATAAAGCTTGAGGAAGATAATTTTTATTAGGTAAATGCTCTTAAAAAAAAGAATTAATAATTCTATTAACAGTATTTGGAGAAACATTAAAATCATAAGCAATGTCTTTTTCAGAAATATTTTTTTGTAATTTAAGAGTAATAGTCAATTTAACATTGTTAGAAATACAGCAAATTTTATCAACAATATTAGTTTCAGTGCTAAAAGTTTTACCACAATTTTTACAACGAAATCTTTGCTTCTGTAATCTTAAAATAGAGTTATACTCTAAAATTTTTAAAAATCTAATATTTGAAGTCTTAGAACCCCATTTGATGATATCCTTACCATGACAGTGAGGACATTGATTAGGTGAGTAAGAGAGTTTAGCATGAATAATTTTAGAATATACTTCTTTAAAATTTTCCATAGAAATTCCATTTTCAGCAAAAGTAATATTTTTATCTTTAATATTTAGTAAATTTTTGATAGAATAGATTTGAAATAAGCAAACGACCTCCTTTAATTATTGTTTGGCGACTTAATTTTATCAGGAAAATTTACTTGTCTCATCTTTTTTTACAAAAAAGTAAAAAAGTGTCAATACATTTAAGTACCAACACCAAAAATTATACACCCATTTTATTTAGTAGTGTTTTATTTGATAGTGTAAGGAAATATAGATTGACATCTTTTAATAAATATGTTAAAATACTAAAGTTAAATACGGATATTCCGCTTTAATATAAAGCTATTAAATGAATATCTTAAGGAGGATTAAATAGATGAAAGAAAAATTAATTCAATTAGTAGAACAAAGCTACTTAAGAACAGACATTCCTGAATTTAAAGCTGGAGATACTATCGCAGTATACTACAAAGTAAAAGAAGGAAACAAAGAAAGAGTTCAATTATTTGAAGGAGTAGTTATCAGAGTAAATGGTGGAGGAATTGCAAAAACTTTCACTGTAAGAAAAGTAACTGCTGGAATTGGAATTGAAAGAATCATTCCTGTAAACTCTCCAATGATTGATAAAATCGAAGTATTAAAAATCGGAAGAGTTAGAAGATCTAAACTTTATTACCTTAGAGGACTTTCTGGTAAAAAAGCAAGAATCAAAGAAATCAGAAAATAATAATGGGAGCCAAGGATTTATTCCTTGGCTTTTTTCTTTTGTAGATTTTCATAAAATTTATTTAAAATTCATCTTATTATGGTAAAAGTATGATATTATTATATGGTATTTTTTTTTGTTATTTTATGTTAAAATAATAGTGTTGAAAATATTAAAAGGTGGAGAGGGTTGGAAATGGAGAAGAGCAAAGTAATAATTAATGGGATCTTTTATATAATCTTAACACTAATTTTTATCTATATTTTTGTCAAAGAAAAAGAGTTAACTGAGATAATAAAAACGTATAGAGAAAAGTTAGCAGACAAGATAGTAACTAAATTAGATGTAGAGGGAAAAGTCTTAGAAACAGTAATAAGAAAAACTATAAATATAGTTGAAACTTTAGGAACAGCTTTAATTTTAGTTTTACTAATTCAAAAATTCTATTTAGGAAACTTTCTTGTACCAACAGGATCAATGATTCCTACTATTATGCCAAAGGATAGATTATTTGGGAATATGGTAGTGTATAAGTTTAGAGAGCCTAAAAGAGAAGAGATAATAGTTTTTAAAGAGCCTATTCAGAATAAAGTATTATACACAAAGAGAGTTATGGGACTTCCTGGAGAAACTGTGAATATTCAAAATGGCAATCTTTATGTAAATGGAGAAAAAATAGATAGTAGAGAGTATTCAAATATTGGTGAAATAGGAAATGAAAAATGGATTATTCCTAAAAAAGGGGATACAATAGAGATTATTCCTGGAAAAGATTATGGAAAACTATTTAGAGAAAATATGATAGATGTAGCAGAGGTACAAAAATATTTAGTAGATAATCCTGGAGCAGTTAGTGAAATTTTACCAGATCTTGAGTTTAGAGTAAATGGAGAGAAAACAGGAATGATGTTGGATCTTATTCATGACAGTAAGTATGTAGATAGAATTTTCCAAGGGGAAAATGTGGCTCTTATCTCTGATAAGAACTATTACTTTGCTCTTGGAGATAACACAAATGGAAGTTATGACTCAAGAATGTGGGGATTTGTAAGTGAAGATAGAATAAAAGGAAAAGCTTTTGTTAGATTTTGGCCAATAACAAAAATGGGACTTTTAAAATAGGAGAGAGAATGATAGTAGAGTTAAAAGATAAAAAATCTCTTGAAGATATAGCTAAATTTGAAAGTGAAATTTTTGGAGTAACTGCATTTTCTTTGAAACAGTTAGAAGAAATGAGTGAAATAGAAAGATATAAGTTTATTGAGCTTTATGAAGATGAAAAAATAGTAGGTTATGTAATACTACTAGATAGTATAGATGTATGGGAGATAATGAAAATAGCTGTGGACAGGGAGCAGAGAAAAAAAGGTTATGGAGATAAATTATTAAACTATATTTTTGCCTTTGCTCAAATACCAATAATGTTAGAAGTTAGAGAGAGCAATATTCCAGCTATAGAGTTTTACAGAAAAAATGGATTTGAAAAAATTGGAGTAAGAAAAAATTATTACCATGATACTAATGAAGCTGCACATATTATGATAAAAGAGTTTTAATATTTATAAATTTTAAATAAAGGAAGGTAAAAGATGGAAAAAAATATTTATTCAAACCCTTTAGCAGAGAGATACTCTTCAAAAGAGATGTTAGAAAACTTTTCACCTAATAAGAAGTTCTCAACTTGGAGAAAACTATGGGTAGCATTAGCTGAAGCAGAAAAAGAGTTAGGATTAAATATAACTGATGAGCAAATTCAAGAGATGAAAGAAAATATATATAACATAGATTATGAACTTGCAGCTAAGAAAGAAGCTGAGTTTAGACATGATGTAATGGCTCATGTACACACTTTTGGAACTCAAGCTCCTAAAGCTATGCCTATTATTCATCTAGGAGCAACAAGTGCCTTTGTAGGAGATAATACAGATCTTATTCAAATAAAAGATGGATTGGATATTATAAAAACTAAACTTGTAAATGTGATAGCTGAGATGTCAAAATTTGCTATGGAGTATAAAGACCTACCAACATTAGGATTTACTCACTTCCAAGCAGCTCAACTTACAACAGTAGGAAAAAGAGCTACACTTTGGTTACAAAGTTTATTACTAGATTTAGAAGAGTTAGAATTCAGAGAAAAAACTTTAAGATTTAGAGGAGTTAAAGGGACAACAGGGACTCAAGCAAGTTTTAAAGAACTTTTCAATGATGATTTTAGTAAAGTAAAAGAGCTAGATGAGAAAATTACAGAGAAAATGGGATTTGATAAGAGATTCTTAGTAGCAGGACAAACTTATGATAGAAAAGTAGATTCTGAAATAATGAATTTACTAGCTAATATAGCTCAATCTGCACATAAATTTACAAATGATTTAAGATTATTACAACATCTAAAAGAGATAGAGGAACCATTTGAAAAGAAACAAATTGGATCATCTGCAATGGCATATAAGAGAAATCCTATGAGAAGTGAAAGAATATCATCGTTAGCTAAATTTGTAATAGCTTTACAACAAAGTACAGCAATGACAGCTTCAACTCAATGGTTTGAGAGAACACTTGATGACTCAGCAAACAAGAGATTATCTCTACCACAAGCATTTTTAGCAGTAGATGCAATTTTAATTATCTGGAAAAATGTATTAGATGGTTTAGTAGTATATCCAAAAATGATAGAGAAACATATAATGGCAGAACTACCATTTATGTCAACTGAATATATAATTATGGAATGTGTAAAAAATGGTGGAGATAGACAAGAACTTCATGAAAGAATAAGAGTTCACTCTATGGAAGCTGGAAGAATGGTGAAAGTTGAAGGAAAAGAAAATGATCTTATAGAGAGAATCTTAAATGATAAAGGATTTAACTTAGATAAAGAGAGATTATTAGAGATATTAGCACCTAAAAACTTTATAGGTTTTGCTCCAGAACAAACAGAGGAATTTGTTAATATAGAGATTAAACCTATTTTAGAAAAGTATAGAGATAGACTGGGAATGGAAGCAGCTTTAAGAGTGTAATTATGAAAATAGAAAATAGAAGAGAGGTTTATTTAACTGCTTTAGTATTATTGGCACTTTATCTGTCACTAGCTGAAAATTTTATTCCTAAACCTTTTCCTTGGATGAAAATAGGACTTTCTAATATAGCAGTTTTAATAGCACTTGAAAAATTTGATTCTAAAATGGCAATAGAGGTTGTATTGCTAAGAATTTTTATACAAGCTCTTATGTTAGGAACACTTTTTACACCAGGATTTATAATAAGTTTATCAGCAGGGGGAGTAACTACCTTATTTATGGTAGGTCTATATAGATTTAGAAAATATCTATCTCTTTTAGCAATAAGTTCATTATCAGCTTTTCTACATAATTTAATTCAATTGATAGTTGTATATTTTCTACTTTTTAGAAATATAACTATCTATTCAAAATCAATAATGATGTTTGTATGGGGATTTTTAATTATTGGAGTTATAGCAGGTATAATTACTGGAGTTATAGGAGAGAGATTAAATTTACGAAGAGGAGAGAAATTATGAGAAGATATTTTGGAACAGATGGAATCAGAGGAGAAGCAAATAGAGAGTTAACAGTTGATATAGCATTGAGATTAGGATATGCACTTGGTTATTATTTAAAAAATAAAAATAATGGAAAAAAAGTTAAAGTAATAATGGGAAGTGATACAAGAAGATCTGGATATATGCTAAGATCAGCTTTAACAGCAGGATTAAACTCTATGGGAGTAGATATAGACTTTGTAGGAGTAATATCTACACCAGCAGTAGCATATATAACAAAGGCTAAAGAAGCAGATGCAGGAATTATGATTTCAGCTTCTCATAACCCAGCAAAAGATAATGGATTAAAAGTATTTGGTGGAAATGGATATAAACTTCCAGATGAAGTAGAAGAAGAGATTGAAAATTTAATGGACTCTGTTGAGGAAATTACAAAAAATCCAATAGCAGGAGATAAAGTTGGAAGATTTAAATATGCAGAAGATGAATACTATCTATATAGAGATCACCTATTAAATTCTGTAAAAGGTGATTTTGCAGGAATGAAAATAATAGTTGATGCTGCAAATGGATCAGCTTATAGAATAGCAAGAGAGGTATTTTTAGCTCTAGGAGCAGAGGTTGTAGTTATAAATGATGCACCTAATGGAACAAATATCAATGTAAAATGTGGATCTACACATCCAGAGATCTTAGCAAAAGTCGTTGTTGGATATGAAGCTGATTTAGGATTAGCTTATGATGGAGATGCTGACAGATTAATGGCTGTAGATAGAAATGGAAATATAGTAGATGGAGATAAGATAATAGCAACTTTAGCACTTTTAATGAAGAAAAAAGGAGAATTAAAAGGAAATAAAGTTGTAACTACTGTAATGAGTAATATGGGACTTGAAAATTATCTAAAAGATAATGAGATTCAACTATTAAGAGCAAGTGTTGGAGATAGATATGTACTTGAAAAAATGATAGCTGAAGAAGTTGGAATTGGTGGAGAGCAATCTGGACACATTATTCTTCTAGATTATGCAACAACAGGGGATGGAGTATTAACTTCATTGAAACTTGTAGAAGCTTTAAGAGATGAGAAAAAACATCTAGATGATATGGTAAAAGATATTAAAGACTGGCCTCAAAAACTTGTAAATGTTGTAGTTGATAATAAAAAGAAAAATATCTGGAATCAAAATAAAAATATAACTGACTTTATTGCTATAAAAGAGAAAGAGATGGAAGGATTAGGAAGAGTAATTGTTAGAACTTCTGGAACTGAACCATTAGTAAGAGTAATGGTAGAGGGAAAAGATATGGCAATGGTTGAAAAAGTAGTAAATGAGATAGCAGAAGTTGTAAAAAAAGAATTAGCATAAATAGGGAGAATAAAGATGTATAAAGTTTTTTCAAAAATTTATGATAAATTCATGGAATACTCAGATTATGGTGCTTGGGAAAAAGTTGTAGAATCTCTTATAGCTGAAGGAAAGCCAGATGGAAAAACTCTTTTAGACATTGGTTGTGGAACAGGGGAACTTTTAACTAGAATGGCAAAAAATTATCAATGTCACGGAATGGATCTATCTGAAGGAATGTTAAAAGTAGCTGATAAGAAATTGAGACATAGAAATGTAAGACTTTATCTAGGAGATATGGTTGATTTCAATACTGGATTTCAATATGATATAATGGTTTCGCTTTTTGATACTGTAAACCATATATTATCACTTGAGGAGTTAATTAGCCATTTTAAAAGTGTTGAAAGATCTTTAAAAGACAATGGAGTATATATCTTTGACATTGTAGATAGAGAGTTTATGAATGAGATGTTTCCAAATAATCTTTTTGTAGATGATAGAAAGGATCTGACTTGTATTTGGGAACATGAAATAGAGGAAGGAATAGATTATATAGATGCAACATATTTTATAAAAAATTCTAAGGGAAGTTTTGATAAGGTATGTGAAAGTTATGGTAAAAAAATATTCACTTCTGATGAAATGGAAAAGGCAATAGAAGAATCTAGATTAAAGTTAATAAAGATCATTGAAAATAATGAAATAGCAGGTCGTCGTAATGTGTATTTATTAAAAAAAATGGCTTAATATTGACCTGTATATATTGAAGAAAAGTCCATAAAAATAAAAAGTTGACGAATAGCGATAAAAATTATAAAATTATATAATGTTGATGGTGAATCATTAATGAAATGGATAACGAAAGATTTGATTAGATATCTTGCATTATTAGGACATTTGGGCTTTGTAATAATGGGAAATATACTTGTATGCATATTTATCTATAAATTAATAGAAAAATATTTTTTTAAAAGTACCATGCTTTTTATTTTTCTGTTGTTATTGGGAATAGTTAGTGGATTTTATAATGTATATAAGTTAATAATGAAAAAATAAGGCGGTATAAAGTTGGAGCAGATAAAAAGCATATTTAAAAGAGCTGGAATAGCAGCTGCAATTATATTGATCTATGGAATTGTAATTAAAAATGAGTATGTATATATAGGTATGTTTTCAGGGTCTGTAATGTCTATCATCATGTTTTATATGATATGTATGGATATAAAATCTATAGCAGCGTCAGAATCAGTTTCTCGTAAAAGAGGATTTATAGGATATGCAAAGAGATATTTAGTTTATGGAGTATATCTTGGAGCAATGGCAAAATTTTTTGGATTGCCAATGTTATTAAGTTCAGCAATAGGGTTATTAAATGTAAAAGTAATAATACTTTTAATGACTCTTTCTGAAAATATAGGGAGGCTTAGAGATAAGTTTCTTAGATAAAGAATGAAAGGAGGGTAAAAACAGATGAGATTAGGAGCAATAGAGTTCGTCGCCCCACCTCTAGTAGAAGGACCTAGAATTGTATTTTTTATTCCTTTGCCAGAAGCACTTCATAAGATACCTTTTGCAATGGAAATGGCTAATGGTCAATATGGACTACCTGTTTCAATAACAGTTGTAACAACTTGGTTTATTATTCTAGCACTCTTTCTTATATTTAAATGTGGGACTAAAAGGTTAGAACTTATACCTGGGAAACTTCAAATACTGTTAGAAAGTGTTTATGAATTTCTTGATGGAATTGTAGAGCAGATGCTTGGTTCATGGAAAAAGAAGTATTTTTCATATATATCAACACTTTTTCTATTTATATTTTTATCAAATATAGTGTCATTCTTCCCAATTCCTTGGTATTCAGTAGATGGAGGAGCAATTTCTTTTGCACCAGCTTTTAGAGCACCTACAGCTGATCTAAACACAACAGTTGGACTAGCACTATTGACAACATTTGCTTTCTTAAAGGCAAGTATTAAAACAAATGGTATTGGAGGCTACCTAAAAGGATTTGCACAACCTATACCTGTTATGCTACCTCTAAATATAATCGGAGAATTAGCAAAACCAGTAAACATATCTGTCAGACTTTTTGGTAATATGTTCGCTGGAGGAGTTATCATGGGACTTTTATATATGGCAGTACCATGGGGAATTCCAGCACCTTTACATCTGTACTTTGACCTATTCATGGGACTTGTACAAAGTTTTGTATTTATTATGTTAAGTATGGTATATATTCAAGGAGCTTTAGGCGACAGTGAGTATGTAGAAAATTAAAAAAGAAATTAAGAACTTTTAGGAGGTTATAAAATGAATGAAATGTTATTAGCAAAAACAATAGTATTAGCAGCGTCAGCAGTTGGTGCAGGATGTGCAATGATCGCAGGATTAGGACCAGGGATTGGAGAAGGTTATGCAGCAGGTAAAGCAGTAGAAGCAGTAGCTAGACAACCAGAAGCTAAAGGAAACATCATTTCAACAATGATCCTAGGACAAGCAGTATCAGAATCAACAGGGATTTACTCTCTAGTTATAGCTCTAATTCTACTTTATGCAAACCCTTTCATTGGAATGTTAGGATAATTTCTTTGAAAAAAAGAAATGAACTAATTATCATTTAGAAAGGAGGTAGGAAATTTGGCGACACAACTTATGCCAGTAGTATCGATTGACGTAAATATGTTCTGGCAAATAATAAACTTTTTTATACTTGTTTTTGTGTTTAATAAATGGTTTAAAAAACCTTTAGGTAAAATGATAGAAAGCAGAAAAGCAAAGATAACAAGCGACTTACAAGAAGCTACAGAAAATAAAAAGATAGCAGCAGAACTTCAGAAAGAAGCAGAAACTATTTTAAAAAATGCTAAATTTGAAGCTAATGAAATTTTAAAGAAAGCTGAACATAAAGCTGACGAAAGAAGAGAAGCTATTTTAAGTGAGGCTAAAGATCAAAGAGAAAAAATTCTTAAATCTGCAGAGCTTGAAGCTATAAAAATGAAAGCTGATGCAAGAAAAGATTTTGAAGAGGAAGTTAAAGATTTAGCAATCAAATTAGCTGAAAAATTAATACAACAAAAAATGGATTCAAAAATCGAGTCTACCTTAATAGATGAATTTATTGAAGAGGTAGGGGAAGAAAGATGATAGATAACCAAGTAGGAAGAAGATATGCTGAGGCTATCTATGAAATCGCTGAATCTGCTGATAAAATAAAAGATATATATGAAAATTTAAATACTCTTATGGAGCTTTATAAAAATGATAATGAGTTTAAAACTTTTATAACTCATCCATTAATTGATATTGATGAGAAGAAAAAAGTTATAACAGAGATCTTTAAAGAAGCTGATGAAGAGACATTAAATACAATATTCTATATTCTTGATAAAAAAAGAATAGGAAATATAAGAAACATAGTAGCTGAATATTTAAAAATCTACTATGAGAAAAATCAAATACTTGATGTAGAAGCAACTTTTGCTGTGGAACCAAGTGAAGAACAAAAACAAAAATTAATTGATAAATTAACTAAGAAAACTGGAAAAAATATTAACCTTACAGTAAAAGTAGACAGATCTATACTTGGAGGAGGAATCATTAAGATTGGAGACCAAGTAACAGATGGATCTATACGTAAAGAGTTAAACGCATTAAAAAGAAAATAAGTACGGCTGGAAAGCAGGAGGTGTAATCAGTTGAAAATTAGGCCAGAAGAAGTAAGCAGCATAATCAAGAATGAAATTGAAAATTACAAAAAAAGCCTTGATATAAAAACTTCAGGATCTGTGCTAGAGGTAGGAGACGGTATTGCTAGAATATATGGACTTAGCAGTGCAATGTCAGGAGAGCTACTTGAATTCCCTCACGGAGTAATGGGAATGGCACTTAACCTAGAGGAAGATAACGTAGGAGCAGTTATACTTGGAGATTTCTCTCTGATAAAAGAGGGAGATGAAGTGAAAGCTACTGGAAGAGTAGTTTCAGTTCCAGCAGGGGAATCTATGCTTGGAAGAGTAGTAAATGCTCTAGGAGAACCAATTGATGGAAAAGGGGAAATAAAAGCTGAGAAATACATGGAGATTGAAAGAAAAGCATCAGGAATTATCTCTAGAAAACCAGTATTTGAACCTTTACAAACAGGAATAAAATCTATTGATGGTATGGTACCTATCGGTAGAGGACAAAGAGAACTTATAATTGGAGATAGACAAACAGGAAAAACAGCTATTGCTATTGATGCTATCCTAAATCAAAAGGGAACAGGAGTAAAATGTATCTATGTAGCTATAGGACAAAAAAGATCGACTGTTGCACAAATCTATAAAAAATTAGAAGATGCAGGGGCAATGGAATATACTACTATAGTTGCTGCTACAGCATCTGAAGCAGCTCCACTACAATATATGGCTCCATATGCAGGAGTATCTATGGGAGAATATTTCATGGACAAAGGTGAACATGTTCTTATAATATATGATGACCTTTCAAAACATGCAGTAGCTTATAGAGAGATGTCTCTATTACTTAAGAGACCACCTGGAAGAGAAGCTTATCCTGGAGACGTATTCTATCTACATTCAAGATTACTTGAAAGAGCAGCAAAATTATCTGATAAATTAGGTGGAGGATCAATAACAGCTCTTCCAATAATTGAAACACAAGCAGGAGACGTATCTGCTTATATTCCAACAAACGTAATTTCTATTACAGATGGACAAATATTCCTAGATTCACAACTATTTAACTCAGGATTCAGACCAGCTATCAACGCAGGTATATCTGTATCAAGGGTTGGAGGATCTGCACAAATAAAAGCTATGAAACAAGTTGCATCTAAAGTAAAACTTGAATTAGCACAATATACAGAGCTATTAACATTTGCTCAATTTGGATCAGATCTAGATAAATCTACAAAAGCTCAACTAGAAAGAGGACATAGAATTATGGAAGTATTAAAACAACCTCAATACAATCCTTATCCAGTTGAAGAACAAGTAGTTGCATTCTTTGCTGTTATCAATGGATACTTAGATTCAATAGCAGTAGATGATGTAAAAAGATTTGAAACAGAACTTCTTACAGAATTAAGAAATACAACAGATATCTTAAAAGAAATTAGAGAACAAAAAGCTTTAAGTAAAGAATTAGAAGCAAAACTTGGAGATGCTATCAATTCATTTAAGAAAAATTTTAACTAGAGAGAGGTGGGAAAATGGCTGGAGCTAAAGAGATAAGAAATAGAATAAAAAGTGTTCAGTCTACTCACCAGATAACTAAAGCTATGGAAATTGTTTCTACTACAAAATTTAAGAGATTTTCAGCACTTGTAGCTAAATCAAGACCTTATGCAGAGAGTATTCAAAATATTTTAACTAATATAGCTGCTGGGGTAAAAAGTGAAAAACATCCACTTTTTGATGGAAGAGATGAAGTGAAGAAGATAGGTGTTATTGTTATGACTTCTGATAGAGGACTATGTGGAAGTTTTAACAATAGCACATTGAAAGAACTTGAAAAGATTATGAAAGAAAATAGTGGGAAACAAGTTTCAGTAATTGCTATAGGAAGAAAGGGAAGAGAGTATTGTACTAAGAGAAAGTACGACTTAAAAGCAAGCTATATTCAATTAATCCCTGAAACAATGGGAGAAAAGGCAAAAGAGATAAGTGAAAATATAGTTGAATATTACTACAATGGAATATTTGATGAAGTGTATATGATCTATAATAAATTTATCTCTGCTTTGAGAAGTGATCTTAAAGTAAGAAAACTTATCCCAATCGAAAGAGTAGAAGCTACAGAGAATACAGCATATATTTTTGAACCAGATGCAGAAACAATACTATCTGCATTACTTCCTAAATATTTGAATGTAGAGATTTATCAAGCTCTATTGAACAACACTGCTAGTGAACATTCAGCTAGAAAAAATTCGATGAAGAATGCAACAGATAACGCAGAAGAGATGATGACAGAGCTTAATCTGAAATACAATAGAGAAAGACAATCAGCTATTACTCAAGAAATAACTGAAATAGTTGGTGGAGCATCAGCTTTAAATTAAAAATAAGGAGGCAATAGCGTGGAAAACAAAGGAACTATAACACAGATTATCAGTGCCGTTGTAGACGTAGCATTTAAAGACCAGCTGCCTAATATATATAATGCCTTAAAAGTAAAGGTAGAAGATAAAGAACTTGTACTAGAAGTTCAACAGCATTTGGGAAATAATGTAATCAGAGCAGTAGCAATGGACTCTACTGATGGTCTACAAAGAGGTATGGAAGTAATCGACACTGGAGCACCTATTAAAGTTCCAGTAGGGAAAGCAGTATTAGGAAGAATATTAAACGTTTTAGGACAACCAGTTGATGATGGTGGAGCTATTGAAACAGATGAATATCTTCCAATCCATAGAGATGCACCAAGCTTTGAAGAACAAGAAACAGAAACTGAGATATTTGAAACAGGAATAAAGGTAATTGACCTTCTTGCTCCATATATCAAAGGGGGAAAAATTGGTCTGTTCGGAGGAGCTGGAGTTGGAAAAACAGTTCTTATCATGGAGCTTATCAATAACATTGCTAAGGGACATGGAGGACTTTCAGTATTTGCAGGAGTAGGAGAAAGAACAAGAGAAGGAAGAGACCTTTATGATGAAATGACTGAATCAGGAGTTTTATCTAAAACTTCTCTAGTTTATGGACAAATGAACGAGCCACCTGGAGCAAGACTTAGAGTTGCTCTTACTGGACTTACTGTTGCAGAAAACTTTAGAGATAAAGAGGGACAAGACGTTCTTCTATTTATAGATAATATATTCAGATTTACTCAAGCAGGATCTGAAGTATCAGCTCTACTAGGAAGAATGCCTTCAGCAGTTGGATACCAACCAAACCTTGCTACAGAAATGGGTACTCTTCAAGAGAGAATTACATCTACTAAATCAGGATCAATAACATCAGTACAAGCTGTATATGTACCAGCCGATGACCTTACTGACCCTGCACCAGCAACAACATTCTCTCACCTAGATGCTACAACAGTTCTATCAAGAAACATAGCATCTCTAGGAATCTATCCAGCAGTTGACCCACTAGATTCAACTTCTAAAGCTCTATCAGCTGATGTAGTTGGAAAAGAGCACTATACAGTTGCAAGAGAGGTTCAAGCTGTACTACAAAGATATAAAGAACTTCAAGATATCATTGCAATTCTAGGTATGGACGAATTATCTGACGAAGATAAATTAACTGTATCAAGAGCAAGAAAAATTCAAAGATTCTTCTCTCAACCATTCTCAGTTGCTGAGCAATTTACAGGAATGGAAGGAAAATATGTATCAGTAAAAGATACTATTAGAGGATTTAAAGAGATACTTGAAGGAAAACATGATAACATCCCTGAACAAGCATTCCTTTATGTAGGAACTATCGAGGAGGCAGTAGCAAAAGGAAGAGACCTTATGAAAGGGGATGAATAATAATGGCCACTTTTAATGTAAAGGTTGTAACTTATCAAGAAAAAGTTCTTGAGCAAGAGGCTGATTTCCTATTAGTAAGAACTACGGAAGGGGATATGGGAGTTTTACCTAGCCACTCACCATTTGTAGCTGAGCTTGCTATTGGAGAGATGATGATAAGATTAAATGGAACTGAAAAAAGTTATTTTGTTTCAGGAGGATTTTTAGAGATCTCTAATAATAATGTAACTATTTTAGCTGATGAAGCTATGGCATCTGAATTAATTGATTTGGAAAGAGCTAGAAAAGAAGCTGAAGAGGCTAAAGCAAAATTAGAGAAGTTAAAAGAGGATAAAGATATCCTTATGACTGAAAAAAATCTAAATGCAGCATTAACTAAGGTTCGTTTAGCAGAAAAATTATTATAATTGATACGAGAGACTTGAAATTTCAAGTCTCTTTTTCTATTCTTTACACTTTTTTTACTTTAAATAAATATAGATTTTAACTTAAGTTTATATTATAAAGTTAAGAGGTGAAAGATTATGAAAAAAATTATTTTTTTAAGTTTAATAGCAAGTTCAATACTTTATGCAGATGTAGTAGGAATAAAACAATATATTGTTGATGCAGGAAATTATAAGATAAACTATGAGGGAAAAGAGAAAGAATTTCTTACAGGAATAAATCCAGGATATGGTTCAGCTTTAACTTTTAAAGGGGAGGATAAAGATGGAAATCTTGAGTTTTATGCTGTAACAGATAGAGGACCTAATGCAGATACTCCTAAATATATTGAAGATGGAAAAGAGTTTCCAGGTAAATTTTTCCCAGTTCCTAATTTTACTCCAAGTATAGGAGTTATAAAAGTAAAAAAAGATGGAGCTAAAATAGTAGAGAGTATTCCTTTAAAAAATTATAGAAATGAGAAGATATCTGGAAGAGTTATTCCAGAAGATATTGTAGGTTCAACAGGAGAAAAGGCTCTGAATTTTGATATGAGCAAATTGAGCAATGATTTTGATGGACTTGATACAGAGGGAATAGCAGTTGACAAAGATGGTAACTTTTGGTTATGTGATGAGTATGGACCTTTTATAGCAAAGGCAACTAAAGATGGAAGAATAGTTGAAAAATATGGTCCTAAAGAGGGATTACCAGAAATATTAAAATATAGAGTTCCAAATAGAGGATTTGAAGGGTTAACAATAGATGAAAATGGAGATGTATATGCAACAGTACAAAGTCCATTAGATATAGATGGAGAAACAAAGAAAAATGCAGAGTACACAAGAATAGTTAGATTTAATCCTGAAACAAAGGCAACAACAATGTATGCTTATCCAGTAGATAAAAATTATAAAAATTTTGGAAATGCAAAAATAGGGGATATTTGCTCAATAGGAAATGGAAAGTTTTTAATAATAGAGCAAGGAAAACAAAATGGAAAGATGCAAAATTTAATCTATATGATAGATATAAATGGTGCTGATGAGATAGAAAATAATGGAGATCTTGAATATGGTAGATTAAAAGATTTAAAACCAGTGAAAAAAGAGCTTTTAATAGATTTAAGAAAATATGGTTGGAATATAGAAAAGGCAGAAGGGCTTACACTTCTTCCAGATGGAAAAACAATAGCAGTTGTAAATGATAATGATTTTGGAATTCAAACTAAACTTGAAGATTCAGAAAATAAAAATTCAGATTTAGAAGATTACAGCTATGATAGAGATAAAAAAGAGTTTTTCTATAAAGGAAAAGAGGCTAAAAAAGTTAAAATTGGAATGGAGCAAAATAGCAAAGCAGAGAGAGAAAGTCAAATATGGTTCTTTAAATTAGATAGTAAATTAAACTAGAAAATAAATTTAAAAAATTAGCACTCATCTATTGACATTGCTAACAAAAGGTGTATAATAGAATTATGAAGATGAAGGAAATATAAGATACATCAATACTCGAGAGAGCATAAAGATGCACATAATAAGGAGTGATGTTATATGTTACCAAGTATTTTTAAAAAAGGATTTATGGATGATTTCTTTAATGATGATTTCTTAATGGATTTTGGAGGAAAAAATAGAAATATTATGATGAAATCAGATATTAAAGAATTGGAAAATAGTTATCTTCTAGAAGTTGAACTTCCAGGATTTGCTAAAGATGAGATAAAAGCTGAAGTAAATAATGGATATCTAATTATTGAAGCTACTCACAATGAAAATAAAGATGAAAAAGATAAAGAAGGAAAATATATTAGAAAAGAAAGATATTCTGGACATTGTACAAGAAGTTTCTATGTAGGAGAAAATCTAAAAGAGGAAGATATTAAAGGAAAATTTGAAAATGGTATCTTAAAATTAGAAGTTCCTAAAAAAGCTGCTGAAGAAAAAGTAGAAGAGAAAAAATATATCCAAATAGAAGGATAATAAATAAAGTTTAAAAATGAGAGGTTGCAAGATTTTTTCTTGCAACCTCTTTTTGTTTAAGAAAAATTTTTATAAAAAGATTTGAAATATATGAGTAAATATGTCATAATACTCTATATGTAGTTGAGAAAATAAAAATTAATACGATATATTGTGTAACGGAGGAAGAAAATGATAAAAGTATATGGAAAAGAAGGATGTAGTAAATGTGAGAGCCTAAAGGGAATTTTAAATAATAAAGGTGTAGAGTATGAGTATATTCAAGATCTAAAAACATTGATGATGGTAGCAAGCAAAGCTAGAATAATGAGTGCTCCAGTAGTGGAAAAAGATGGGAATTTCTATACTATGGAAAAGTTTTTAGAGGTTTTATAAGATGGAGAGATCTGAGATAATAAAAATTTGTGAGGGATTGGAAATAGATTTACAAAGTTTTGAAAATTATCTTGATTCTATCTATTCACAAGGTATTTCTAGTGAAAAAATTCAAGATATTTTAATAAACTATGCTGTATCTATGACAAGTTTTGAAGAGAGTGATTGGACATATTTAGCAGGAAAATTATTGATGAGAAAAACACAAGAGGGAGTTTTTAAAAATCGTGGTTTTTCTTATGGAAACTTTTATGAAACTATAAAAAAAATGGTGGAGTTAGGAGTTTATGACAGTAGATTAAAAGAGTATGGAGAAGAGGAGATAAGGGAGTTAGAAAAAGAGATAGATATTTCAAGAGATATGATCTATGATTATGCAGGAGCAAATATGTTTGTAAATAGATATTTGCTAAAGTATAGTGGAAAGATTTTTGAACTTCCTCAAGAGGTATTTATGTGTATAGCTATGCTTTTAGCTATAAATGAAGAGAATAGAGTTTTAGTAGCTAAAAACTTTTATAATGCTCTTTCTCTGAAAAAGATCTCTTTAGCAACTCCAATATTAGCTAATTTGAGAGTACCTAATGGAAACTTATCATCATGCTTTATAACTGCTATGGATGATAATATAGAATCTATCTTCTATAATATAGACACTATTGCTAAGATAAGTAAAAATGGTGGTGGAGCAGGGCTAAATATATCAAGAATAAGAGCTAAAAATTCAATGGTAAATGGGTATCATAATGCAAGTGGTGGAGTGATACCATGGATAAAAATAATTAATGATACAGCAGTAGCAGTAAATCAGCAGGGAAGAAGAGCAGGAGCTGTTACAGTTGCTCTTGATTCTTGGCATTTGGATATAGAGAGCTTTTTAGAACTTCAAACAGAAAATGGAGATCAGAGAGGAAAAGCTTATGACATTTATCCACAAGTAGTTGTGTCAGATCTTTTTATGGAAAGAGTAGAGAAAAATCTTGAATGGACTCTATTAGATCCATATGAGATAAGAATGAAATATGGTGTAGAACTGTGTGAGCTTTATGGAGAAGAGTTTGAGAAAAAATATTTAGAGATTGAAAAAGATAGAGATATAACTTTAAAAAAAGTTGTAAAAGCAAGAGAGCTTTTTAAAGAGATAATGAAAACTCAAATAGAAACTGGAATGCCATATATTTTCTTTAAAGATAGAGCAAATCTGATGAATCATAATAGCCATGTTGGAATGATAGGGAATGGAAATCTTTGTATGGAGAGTTTTTCAAATTTCTCACCTAGTAGAGATTTTAAAGAAAGCATAGATGAAAATAGTGGAGTTAGAAAGGTAAATTTAGGAGAGGTTCATACTTGTAACCTAGTATCTTTAAATTTAGCAGAGATTGAAAGAGAAGAACTGGAAAAAAATGTCAATATAGCTGTAAGAATTTTAGATAACACTATTGATCTGACTAAAACTCCAATAAAGGAATCTGATAAGCATAACAGGAATTATAGAGCTATTGGAGTTGGAACAATGGGATTGGCTGATTATTTAGCTAGAGAGTATATGATCTATGAAGATTCAATTTTAGAGATAGATGAACTTTTTGAAGAGATAGCACTTTACTCTTTGAAATCTTCAGCACTATTAGCTAAAGAGAGAGGAAGTTATCCTATGTTTAAAGGCTCACAATGGGATAGAGGAGTATTTTTCCAAAAAGATGAGAAGTGGTATTTAGAAAACTCTAAATATTCTCAAAAGTGGAAAGAGGTATTTGAACTTGTAAGGGAAAATGGTATTAGAAATGGAGAGCTTACAGCAGTAGCTCCAAATACTTCAACATCTCTTTTAATGGGATCAACAGCCTCAGTTAATCCAACTTTTTCAAGATTCTATATAGAAAAAAATCAAAAGGGAGCAGTTCCAAGAGTAGTAAAATACTTAAAAGACAGATCTTGGTTCTATCCTGAATTTAAAAATGTAGATCCTCAAACTTATGTAAAAATAATGGGAAGAATAGGAAAATGGACAACTCAAGGAGTATCTATGGAGCTTATTTTTGATCTTAATAAAAATATAAGAGCAAAGGATATTTATGATACTCTTATGACAGCATGGAAAGAGGGTTGTAAATCAGTTTATTATATAAGAACTATTCAAAAAAGTACAAATATAATGAATGAAAAAGAGGAGTGTGAAAGTTGTAGTGGATAGAAAAAAACTTTTTAATCCATTGGGAGATGACTCATTGATACAGAGAAAAATTATAAAGGGTGATACTACAAATTTATTTAATTTGAACAATGTAAAGTATCAATGGGGAAATCAATTATACAGGACTATGATGGGAAATTTTTGGATACCTGAGAAAATAGACCTAACACAAGATAAAAACGATTATAGCAACCTTACAGAGGCTGAGAAAGGGGCTTATGATGGGATTCTATCATTTTTAATTTTTTTAGATAGTATCCAAACAAATAATATCCCAAATATTTCAGATTATATTACAGCTCCAGAGGTAAATTTAGTGCTATCTATTCAAACTTTCCAAGAGGCTATACACTCTCAATCTTATCAATATATAATAGAGTCTATTTTACCAAAAGAGACAAGAAACTCTATCTATGATAAGTGGAGAGAAGATAAGGTACTTTTTGAGAGAAATAGTTATATAGCAGAGATATATCAAAAGTTTTTAGAAACTCCAAATGATGAGAATTTTGCTAGAGTAATAATAGCAGATTATCTATTAGAGGCTATCTATTTTTATAATGGATTTAATTTTTTCTATCTTCTAGCTAGTAGAAATAGAATGATGGGAACTTCAGATATTATAAGGCTTATCAATAGAGATGAGCTATCCCATGTAGTTTTATTTCAAAATATGTTGAGGGAGATAAGAAATGAAAATCCTAACTTTTTTGATGAAGAGATGATATATGAGATGTTTAAAAAGGCTGTGGAGCAAGAGATCAATTGGACAAATCATATAATAGGAGATAGAGTTTTAGGAGTTACAAAAGAGAGTACAGAGGCTTATACAAAGTGGTTGGCTAATGAAAGATTGAGATCAATTGGATTAAAACCTTTATATGATGGATTTGATAGAAATCCATATAAACATCTGTCAAAATTTGCTGATACAGAGGGCGAGGGAAATGTAAAGGCAAATTTCTTTGAAGGAACAGTAACAAGTTATAACATGAGTTCATCAGTTGAAGGATGGGATGAATTCTAAAATTGACAGATATAAATTAATGTGTTAACATAGAAATATAGAAAATAAAATATTTTAATGCGTCACTGGACGAACGAATTTTTTAAAGTTCATTATTATCTCTTTAGGTCTTGTAGGGATAATAGTGGACTTTTTTTACAATTTTTTATAAGGGGGAAAAAATATGAGCGAAAAACATTTTTGTAGTTGTACAGATCATAAGTGTCCAATGAATCCAGTAAATCACGATAAAGGGTGTGATTTATGTGTTCAGAAATGTTTAAAATTAAATGAGATTCCATCTTGTTTCTTTAAAAAAATATCATTGGATAGACCAGAAAATGAGGATTATACATTTAAGGGATTTGCAGCTTTTGTAGAAAAATATTTAAAAGAGAAATAAAATAAAAAATGTACCTTAATCTTAAAAGTAAGATTTAAGGTACATTTTATTTTAAATATTATTTTTTTAAAGATTTATAAAGATAAAGAGTAAAAATAGTTTTAAAATCTGTTGTAATCTCTTCTATTTTATCTAAGTCAAACCATTTACCCTCTAAGTCTTCTCCAAGGTCTAATTTTAAGTTTTGCGGCTTTATAGAGTCATCTTTTAGTTGAATTATATACATGTATAAAGATTCACTTGTATACCCTGGAGAAAGAATAAGAGGTTTTTTAGGAATGTAAATAATATTATAGTCATTTTTTAAATATCCTGTTTCCTCTTCGATTTCTCTTTCAAGAGTGTATAGTGGATCTTCTCCATCTTCCATTATTCCAGCAGGAACTTCATACATCTCTCCTTGAAATCCTGGGCGATATTGTTTTACTAAAAGAGCTTTATCTCCCTTTGCATTTAATACAAGAGCAGCAATAGCATTTGGTTTATCTAAGTATTCCAGTTGGATTCCTGTTGTAGGGTGTTTTTCAATAGCGATCTTTAAAAAATGAAGATCTTCTAATTTTTCAAGTTTCATAATAAATCTCTCCTTTTTTATTCATCATCTTGATTAAGCTCATCAAGTCTTTTTCTCTCTTTTGTAATTGCATCATAAAGTTGTTTTTTCCTTTTTAAATATTTTATTCTCTCTTTATTTCTATGCTCTTTAATAGTATTCATTATAGGAAGTAGAAAACCAGCAACAATACCAGCAGAGAAACCATTGTTATATAGATTTAGTCCCCCATGTACTGTCCCTATACTTTGAACAACTGCTAGATGTAACCAACCAGCAACAATACCCCAAAATGTTCCATATACTCCAGCAACAGGGGCTAGAGATGTACCAAATAGTCCAGATAGTGCTACTGTAAATGAATCAGTATAACTTCCAAATTTTGCTAAATACACACCTATTAAAATAGGAATTGTGTTGATAAAATGTTTCCCATAAGCAGAGAAACCAACAATAGTTAAAATTCCGGCTAGAAGAGGTCCGTTGAGAGTTTGTTTTAAAAACATTACAAATCCCATAGCGACAAATCCCATAATTCCCATATTAATAAAAGTTACTCCATATCCATATTTTTTTATATAGTCAGCTTTTAATCCAGAGTCACATAAAAGTTTTTTATAACCATTAAAAGAGCTACCATTGATAAAAAATCCAATGATAATAAGTGTTAAAAAAACTCCTATACAAATAAGTTTTAAAGCTAAATCAAATTCGTAAGAGATTATCCTTTGAGGTGTTATTTGGAACTTATATAATTTCAAAATAGAGGTTATAACAGCCCCTAAAATTCCACCAGTAAATCCAAGGTTATACAAGTTAAATCCTTCATGGAAACCAGCCATTTTACTAGCTAATGGAGTTACAATAAAACCAATTATGATTCCTAAAACAATAGCATTCAAATAAGAAGTTTCAGTGGTATCAACTCTAAAAGCTACCTCACTAACAAAGGGAGCAAGGGCACTTGCAAAGGAGATAGTAATAAAAATCTCTTTAAATTCAACTCTCTCATAAAGACTATATAAAATTCCACCTAAATAGAAAGGGATAATATTTAATATATTTTTTCCAAAGAAGGAAAAACCAAAAACTGTAAAAAAAGATGCTATGGCTAATCCTGTAATCTCTATTTTCATTATTTTCATTAAGGTAAAATTAAACCCAAAAATTAAAAAGGCATTTAAGAAAGTTGCTCCAATTCCACCTATTTCAAGGAAGTCAGTGATTAAAACAGCTTGAGAAGTTATTATTTTTAATAGTCCAGTAAAAACATTTTCTCTTTCATGAATAACATAACCTATAAAACATAATATAATAAAACCAATAAGGATAGTAGATACAAATTTTATTTTTTTCATTCTCTTTGCATTAAAGTTATCCATAAGCCCTCCAATAAAGAAATATTAATTAAATATTATTATTTTTTTATATTAAAGTCAAACATATGTTATATATGATTATTTAGAAAAAATAATTTTTTTCCTATAATTAATAAATTATAGTTTGGGAAAATAAAATAGTATATAATAAAAAAAGATTAGATTAAAGGAGTAAAAAATTATGGAATATTATGTTTATATAATAAGGTGCCAAGATAATTCTCTATATACAGGAATTACAACTGATGTAAAAAGAAGATATGAGGAACATAAAAAAGGGATAGGGGCAAAATATACAAAAATAAAAAAAATTTTAAAATTAGAAATATTTTTTTCTTGTTCAAATAGATCTGAGGCATCAAAAATCGAATATTTTATTAAAAAAATGAGTAAGGCAGAAAAAGAGAACTATCTCAATAAAATCAAAGATTTAGAAGCTATTATTTTTGAAAAATTAGGTATAAAAATAGAGGTCAAAAAAAATTTTTAAAAAAATTTAAAAAAATTGTTGACAGAATTTAGATGTTATGATAATATAATAAATGTCCTCGACGGAACAGCGATGAAAACGAAAGTTCATCGAAGGAAAGTTGATGATTGCCTGGGTGGCGGAACAGGTAGACGCACGGGACTTAAAATCCCGTGGTACTTAGTACCGTACCGGTTCGATTCCGGTCCTAGGCACCATATAATGCGGGGTAGAGCAGTCTGGTAGCTCGTCGGGCTCATAACCCGAAGGTCGTAAGTTCAAATCTTGCCCCCGCCACCAAAACTTAAAAATAAATATGCGGGAATAGCTCAGTTGGTAGAGCGTCAGCCTTCCAAGCTGAATGTCGCGAGTTCGAACCTCG
>JADYUE010000038.1 GCA_021531615.1 Fusobacterium varium
CAATAGCTTTTACTGCAATTTTATTGTATCTTTCACCAGATTTGTCAATAGCTCTATTTAAGTATCCATTCCATCTTTTTTCATTAGATGCAAAAGCTTTTTCTGGATCTTTTAAAGCCTCTTTAATATTTTTATTTTCTTCCTCAGCCTCAACTTCAGTAAATGTAAAAGTTTCTGTCATATAGTGAGTAAAGTTTTTATTAGGCAAGATTGAGATTGTATCTAATTGGCTAGTATAACTATCTCCAACAATTTTTGTATCCACATTAGAACTATGTGTTATTTTAAATTCTGCTCCATCTTTAATTAAATAGTCCCAAGTATCTCTTCTATTTTCAAAATTAACTTTAACTCCTGTACCAGTTTTTTCAAGAGAATTATTTAGTTTTGTACTCTTATATCTATTTTCGCTATCGCTCCAATTTTGATATTCATTATACATATTTCCTGTCCAATTAAGATTTAAACTTAGTTCTTTTCCAGAAATATTTATAATCTCACTTTTTATTAAAGCACTTCTATTACTTACAAATATAAGTTCTAATTTTAAAGTAAAATCTTTTAAAACATATTTTTGCTCTAATTTACCAGGATAGTAGTTAAAAGTTGCCTCACTTTTAGCAAGATCATATCTCTCTTTAGTTACAGCATTTTCAATACTTATTTTATTAAAAGAATCTGAAAGGTTCACAGCATACTCTTCAGCAATATAGAAAGGTCCAGCAAATCCCCCATATAGTTTGTATTCTTTCACATCTGGTTGATAATAACCATGCCAAGCCCCTAAATCAATAAAGCTATTGATATAGTTTGTTCCACTTTTATCTGTCTCTTTTATTGGTTTAAAATAAGTATACTCTTTAGGATTTCCATGAATATTTAAGATATTACTATAACTTTCTCTATCCAAAGTAGTATCACTATTTTTAGAATTTAAGTTTGCACATGAAGAACAAGCAGCAATGATAGCTAATAATGTAATAATTTTTTTCATACTCAATACCCCTTTATTTATTTTTTAGTTAAGAATAATTTTCACATTTTAAACAACACTTTTTATATTATAATATATATATTTTGTAGATAAAAAAGTCAATTAATATTACAAAAAATAAATTAATTTGTAATTTCCTTATACATAAATAATAGTATTTAACTCTATTCAATATCTATTTTTAACTCTTTGTAGTAATATTTTAGATCCTTTTCTCCTATTTCTCTCAATACTCTACATGGATTACCAACAGCAACTACATTTTCAGGAATATCTTTTGTCACTACACTTCCAGCCCCAATTACACTATTTTTTCCTATTTTTACTCCAGGTAGGATAATTGCCCCACCACCTATCCAAACATTATCTCCAATATAAACTGGGACATTAAATTGAGCCTGTTTTTTTCTAATAATTGGATTTACAGGGTGAGTTCCTGCATCTATAATCACATTTGGTCCAATTAAAACATTATTTCCTATATAGATATCTGTATCATCTACCAATGTTAAATTAAAATTAGCATATACACTATCTCCTAAATGTGTATTTTTACCCCAATTAGCATGAAGAGGTGGCTCTATATAGCAATTTTCTCCAACTTCTGCCAATAATTTTTTCATTATCTCCTCTCTTTTTTTCATTTCACTTGGTCTTGTCATATTAAAATCATAAAGTAGATCTAAACATTCTAACTGCTCTCTCATTATATCCTCATCGTTACTATAATATAGTTTCATATTTTTCATTCTCTCTCTTATATCCATTTTAACTTCCTCTATATCTATAAGTTTAAAAAAAGACTGCACAAATTGACAATTTTAAACTATCAATTTGTAACAGCCTCATTTTATTAATTTAACAAGTTTAATCTTTTAAGCTCTTCTCATATTTATTGTATTTCCATAATGCCCAACCTAGGAAAAGCACAACTCCTCCTACATTATATACCAATGTTAATACAATGCTTTGTCCTTCTGGGAAAATTGCTGCAACAAAGGCTATTGCAAAGATTATCAATAGAACTCCTGTTATAAATAATCCCACTGTTCTATTACCCATTTTAAAACTTCTTTCAAGATGATCTTTATTAAGTCTTAAATTGAAGTATGCTAACATTATGAAAAGTGGTGGCATCAATGAAGTAGCTGCTGTCATATTTATAATTATTCCTAATAATTGGTTAATATCTTTTACTCCAAAACATGGAATTAAAAGTAATGGAATTACTATGAAGAATTGAATCCATGTTGCTCTTACAGGAATACCATGTTCATTTAATTTTACTGTTTCCTTTCCAAAGATCCCCTCTGGTATTTCAGAGAAGAACACTTTTACTGGAGCAGATGTCCAAATCATTAATGCTCCTAAAGCTGATGATAACATAACCAATCCTATAAAGTGATAGATCAATTTAGCACTGATACCAAAATGTGTTCCTAATCCAGCAAATACTTGGAAAATTCCTGAAGTATATGTCAATGATTCACGAGGAGTAAACACATTTACTAATAGTGATCCAACTGAGTACAATCCTCCAATTGTTAATCCTGCCAAAATAATTGTTCTAACAAAAGCCTTTGAACCACCTTTTAAGTCATTTACATATACTCCGATAGATTCAGAACCACCAGCAGCAAAGAATATCCAAGCCATTGTTCCCATAAACTTCCAGTTAAAGTTTGGTGTTACTCTTTCTAATGTTATTGGAGTAACTGGCTCTACTCCTCCAAGTAAAGCCCCTCCACATAGGATTATAAATATAATTGATGTCCCTAACATCAATGAACTTCCAAAACTTGTGATATGCCCTATCCAACTTGCTCCCTTTGTAGAAACCCAAGTTGAAATCGTAAATATTATAATTGAAAGTACTGATACTGTCACTGGTGAGAAAACATATTCATAACCAAAGAATGTATATGAAGCATAAACTAATATACTTGGTAACAATGATGTAAAGTAGAATAAGTTAACAAACCAATATGAGTAAGCAGCTAAGAACGCCCATTTAGGTCCCAATGATGATTTTACCCATTGATATACTCCAGATTCAGAATCTTTATTCAAACTTACAAATTCAGCTATTATAAATACAAATGGTGTAAAGTAGAATAGTGTTGCAAATAAAAATCCAGTTGCTGATGCCATTCCAATCTCTATATTGTTATTGACAACGTTTCTAAAATTAAATACTGCAGCTATTGTCATAGATAACAGTGCAAATTTTCCAATTCTTGCTCTCTCTGTCATTTCTATCCTCCAAACTATTTATTTAAGAAATAATTATCTTCAACAGTAACTCTGATAACTAATTTCTTAGCTCCACCAGAACATTTAACTGCCTCATTAATTTCAACAATAACCATTTCCCCTTGTTTAATTTCATATTTTTCCCCAAATCCATTAAAAAACTCTCTATCAGTTTCATCACTATATTTTTCTACTAAATCTAGATTTTTTTTAGGAGCAATTTCAACCTCTTCTCCCCCTTCTAAGTAGTAGAAAATATCCATGTATCTTCTGTGTCCACAAAATTTTTCCTCTTTCTTAGAATCTGTAATCATGTAAGCTAGAGAATCTCCAATGCTATAAAATACATTCTCTTGAATATTCGGAATATTATTGATTGCCTCAGCACATCTTATCCATTTTTTTCCTGTTCTAAATATACTTTTAAATTCATCAAATGAGCTTAGTCTTAACATTTTTTCCTCCCTACTATTAATATTCAAATTTTGATAGAGTTACTTCATTGTTATTCCATTTATCAAATGGTAATATTGTGAAGCTATATTCAAAATCTCTAAAGAAAACTCTATAGCTATCTAAAACTTCTGATCCCCAAGAGTTAGATCCTAAACCTAATACTTTATGATCTATATTTAATGTTATATAGTCAGCTTTAACTAATTTATCTGTATGTGTTGCCTCATGGATATTTTCTTGTGTATAGTTCCATGCACTAAAATTAAATCTCTCTTTAGCTACAACAAAGATTCCTTTTCCATAATGATTTGTCATTGAGAACCATTTTGTATCTTGTCTATTTCCATTGTCTTGTGGGTATGGATAGTTAAAGAACATTCCATCAACACTGTTTTTGTATACTCCTATAATATTTGATCTACAAGAATCTTGATAGTTTTCTTCAGGTCCTCTTCCATAGTATTTTACAGTTTGGAAATCTTTATTGATTCCTAATTCAAATCCAATTTTTGCAATTATATCATCATAGTTTCCATATTTTTCTCCAGAAACTGTAATATTGATTTGTCCCTCTTGAGCAATTTCATATACATATTTACATCTCATACCAAAATCAAATACAGGTGGTGCAATTAAAGAGTTTACTTCAACTATAACCTTTCTATTTTCCTCTTTAACATCCATATTTCTAAAGTGTTCTTGCATAATTTGTAAGTGGTTAGGATGCCATAAATCGTCATACTCTTGTTCATGGTTATCTATCATAGGTTTAAAGAAATTGATTTTAGGTGTTCTTGCTATAATCTCATTTCCATTATCTATCCAAGAAGTAAGTTTTCCATTTACCTTTGAGAATGTCACTTGGAAAGTTGCCCCTACTATTTTATATTCCAATCTATCTTCTACAACTTGTAATTTTTCAGAGTTATAATTTTCATATTTTAATTCCTCTAATTTTCTATCTTGAAGTTTAAATTGGTATACTCCAATTTCATAATTTTCTTGAGAGTAAAGAGTTTTACTATCTTTTTTAACTCTAAAGTTTACAAAGATCTCTCTTTCATCTTCAGGAATTTCAACTGTTATCTCTGATTTTTCCTCTGGATTTAATCCCTTTATTTTAAATAGTTTTTCTGATAAAACTTCATCTTCAGCAACTATTTGTGCATGAATTGTTATATCATCTAAGTTAGAGAACCAATATCTATTTTCTACTTCATATTTTCCTATCTCTTTTTCTCTAATTTTTACTGGAGATATTACTTGCTTATATTCTGTTAATCCTTGAGTAGGAGTTTGATCTGAAAGTAACATTCCATCCATACAGAAGTTATTATTATTAGGATAATCTCCAAAGTCTCCACCATATCTATAAACTTTTTTATCTTTTATAGTTTTATCTAAGATTCCATGATCGATCCATTCCCAAATAAAGTGCCCTTGTAAGCATCTATGTTTATCAAAAACATTTTGATACTCTTGAAGTCCCCCTGGTCCATTTCCCATAGAGTGTGCATATTCACAGATAACTCTTGGTTTTGGATGTGGATTTTCTCCAAAATGATTCATTATTTGAACTCTTGAATACATAGTACTGATTATATCCACAACTTCAGCATCTCTATCTTCTTCATAATGAACTAATCTTGTATCATCAATCTCTTTTGCTTTGTGATACATAGCTCTTATATTTACTCCATATCCTGATTCATTTCCTAAAGACCAGATGATTATACTTGGGTGATTTTTTTGAGCATGAACATGTCTTTCAATTCTATCAACATAAGTATCTTTCCATTCTATATCATCTGTTATTTTGCTGATATTTCCTATATTTGCAAATCCATGTGATTCTAAGTCAGTTTCAGCCATAACAAATAATCCATAGATATCACATAACTCATAGAATCTTGGATCGTTAGGGTAGTGAGAAGTTCTTACAGCATTTACATTGTGAAGTTTCATTAACTCAATATCCTTTACTGCTCTATCTATGTTTATTGCTCTCCCACTTTCAGGATCATCATCATGTCTATTTACCCCATGAAGTTTTAAATATTTACCATTTACATAGAAAATTCCATTTTTTACCTCTATTTGTCTAAATCCAACTCTTTGAGGAATAGTTTCTTTTACATTTCCATTTTCATCAATTAATTCTAAAATTAAGTTATATAAGTTAGGGTTTTCAGCATCCCATTTTTTAGGGTTTTTTACCTCTTTTGTTATTTGAATATTTTTTATAGAATCAATATCAATATTTTCTATCTTATCTTTAAATATCTCATCTTTTCCATCTAACAATCTATATTGAACAGTGTTATTTTTACTGATTTTTTCACTGATATTTTCTAAAGTAAGATTACAACTAAGTGTCGCATCTTCATATTTTTCATCAAAAGTTGTTTTTATAAAGAAATCATTAACATGAACTTTCTCTCTTCCAATTAAGTAGATATCTCTTAAAATTCCAGCAGTCCACCACATATCTTGATCTTCAATATATGTCGAATCTGCCCATTGTAAAACTTTTACTGATATTAAGTTTTCTCCTTTTACTAAATATTTACTAATATCAAACTCAGCAGTTAATCTACTTCCTTTGCTAAATCCAACATAATTTCCATTTATATATACTTCAAAGTATGTTTCTACTCCATCAAATTTTATTAAAACTTGTTTATCTGTCCAATTATCATTTAAGTAAAAAGTTCTTTGATATGCTCCAGTAGGGTTATCTGTTGGAACAAAAGGAACATCTACAGGGAAAGGAAATCCTTCATCTGTATATTGTAATTTTCCATATCCTTCCATTTGCCAGATACTTGGAACATTTATTTTATTCCAATCTGCCATTTTAGAGTTATAAAACTCTTCTGGAACTAACATAGGGTTTTCAAAGAAATTAAAAGACCACATTCCACTTAATAACATAAACTCTTTACTGTTTGCTCTTTGATAAGTTAATGCCTTTTCAATTGAATCATAAGAAAAGAAATATGCTCTTGGAGCTAATCTGTTTTCATGTGTTTTTTTAAAATTTTCCCAATTTTTATTTTTCATCTTTTCACCTCATGTATTTTTATTTTTTATTTTGTTCTTTTTTAAAATATTTTTTATGATTTAAGTATATATAATTTTTTTACAAAAAGTCAACAAAATTTTTACTAAATTTTTACTAAAAAACATTAATTTCTTTTTTGTTGCATTTTGTGGTATAATATCCTATATAAAATTAGGAGGATTATTATGGCTACTTTAAAGGAGATTAGTGAGATTACTAAGCTTTCACCTTCAACTATTTCTCGTATTTTAAATGAGGATTCTTCCCTTAATGTACAAGAAAGCACAAAAAAAAGAGTTTTAGAAGTTGCTCAGCAATTGAACTATAAATTTACTAAAAAAAATAATAAAAATGTTTCAGCATCAAATGGGAATTTTGTCGTTATATCTTCATTTTCTGAAAAGGAAGAGATCAACGATCCATACTATCTTTCAATAAAATATGGAATTAAAAATGAGGCTACTTTAAAAAATGTCAACGTCTCTTTTTTCTATGAAAACGATTTTTCTACAATAAAAGATGTTGATGGAATAATAGTTATAGGAAAATTTAGTGATGAGAGCTTAGAAATTTTAGAAAAATTTACTTCAAATATTTTGTTACTAGATCAACAGAAAAAAAGTGAAAAATTTGATAATATAAGCATTGATTTAGAAGAGATTACTAAATCTATTCTTACACATTTTAGAAAATGTGGATTTAAAAAAATTGGCTATATTGGAGCTAGAGATTTTGAAGATGTCAAAGATGAGAGAGAAAAGATATTTGTAAATTATTGTATTCTTAATAGCTTAAACTATACTAATTCTCTTTATGTGGGAAATGAGTTTTCTAGCAATGTAGGTTATGAACTTATGACTAAAATGGTAAATGATGGAAATGTCCCTGAGGCTATACTTGTAGCAAATGACTCTTTGGCTATTGGAGTTATAAAAGCTTGTCATGAGAACAAAATCTCTATACCTGAAATGCTATCAATTTTTAGTATAAATGATATTCCTGCATCTGAATTTACCTTCCCTTCTCTTTCAACAGTGCATATTGATTCAGAATTTTTAGGTTCATTTGGTTTAAAATTAATTTTAGATAGATATGAAACTAACCGTCAATTTCCAGTTTCAGTAACTATTCCTACTAAACTTGTTTTTAGAGAAAGTTGTAAAAAATTATAGAGTATAAGCAAATAAAAAAAGAGTTCTTCCTAGAAAGTACTCTTTTTTTATTGTTAAATTTAATTTTTAATTCCCCTATCCCACCCATTTATCAGTTAATGTTTGGTAAAAAAATGTAAACAATAATTTGTACCCATGTAACAATACTGAGTATCTGTTTAAACAATTCTCTCACTCTGTCAAGACTATTATGTTTTTAATGTCAGTTCCCTTCTCCACCGACTAGAGATAACATTCACCCTGATAAATACCTTTATATTTTAATTCTCTAACTCTGTTGTCCAGTTTAACTCTTGAATTTTCATATCAGTTTCCCTTAAAATCTTAGAAAGTTTATCTATCTCCTTTTGTTTTTCCTTGATATTTACTGTACTTAAAATCTTAACCTCTGTATTTGAGTATCTATCTATCTTTTCACTTGCATCTTTTAAAAATTCCCTCTTAATAGATAGATTTAAAGATAGTACATCTCTTTCAGCAATTAAATCAGTAATAGTTTTTTCTCCATAAAAAGTATGGCTATTTGTTTTATTTATTCTTTTTATAAGAAGTTCAAGTTCTGCTAAACATGAGTTTACCTCTAACAATAGATCTTCAGGATTTTCAGATGGCTCTTCTCCCTCTTGAACCTTAGAATTTCTTAAAAGTCTCTCTTTTAATTGAAACAATCTTTTCTTTAAATCAGCTCTGTTATTCAATGCCTCTGCTAATTTCATAAGCTCCCTCCTAAAATAGCCAATATGTAATAAAAAAAGTGCTCACAACAAAACTATCCTTTGATCTGTCAAAAAATAATTATTGGTATAAGCACCTCCCTTTATATTTTATACTTAATACAAGTATAGTATATAAATTTATTTTTAACAATAGTTTTTATAAATTTATCTCTTTTAACTTTAGATTTCTTCTTTTTAGCAAACTGTATAGCCACATTATAATACTACTTATCCAAAGAGATATCAATATTAAAATTGTAGCCTCTCTGTCATTGCCACTTTCAACAGCTGAATATATAGCAGTTGGAATAGTTTGAGTTTTATGAGGAATATTTCCTGCCACCATTAAAGTAGCTCCAAACTCTCCTAAAATTCTTCCCATTCCCAATATGATCCCAGCTATCACACCATTTTTTGCCATTGGAAAAACAATATATCTAAATAGCTGAAAATTATTTGTTCCCATTAGGATAGCCTCCTCTATATACTCCTTTTCAATAGAGATAATGGCTAAATTTATACTTTGATATACTATTGGAAGAGCAACAACAACCCCTGATATTATAGCTCCATATATTGAAAATGTAATCCTTATATTACAGATTTCAAAGAGAAATTTTCCAATTACCCCTTGAACACCAAAAACCAAAAGAAGAAAATATCCTGTTACTGATGGTGGTAAAAATAGAGGCAATGTAACAAAAAACTCTAAAACTACCTTTAATCTTTGAGGAAGATAGCTTTTTATATAAAGAAGTAAAGTTGCTAAAAATGTAGCTATAATAATTCCTATTGTTACAACAAATAGAGAGTTTTTTATTGCAAAATACATACTACATCACAACAAAACCATATTTTTTAAATACTTCTTTATTCTCTCTTAAAAATTCAAATAATTTTTTTACATCATCTGAACTATTTAATATAGCTACTGAATATATCACTTTATCATATGAATTTTCTGGAAACTCCTCTACAACTATTGGATTTTTCATTCTATTTCTATCTGAATTATAGATTACTCCAAAATCAGCCTCTCCCATTTCAACATATTGAACTACTGCACTTACATCTTTAGCATAGACAAGTTTCTCTCTATTTAACTTATCTAAAATTTCAAGATTTTTTAAAGCTGTCAATGTATAGTTTCCAACTGGAGCTGTATCTGGATTTCCTATTACCAGATAAACATCACTATTTTTTAATCCTTCAACTGAATTTACACTGCTTTTACTATATGGACTTTTCACTAAAATCAATGAATTAGATAGAAAATCATAGCTGTTTTCTTTTTTTACCATATTTTTATCCACTAATATTTTTACATTTTTTTGATCTGCTGAAATAAAAAGATCTACTGGTACTCCATTTTCAATCTGTGTTCTTAAAGTTCCTGATCCTCCTAAATTTAAAAGAACTTTATCTCCACTTAATTTCTCATATTCAGGAAGTATCTCCTCTAAACAATTTTTTAAACTAGCTGCTGCACTTACAACAATCTCTTTTGAAAAAACTGAAACAGATAGTAATAAACCTAAAATTAAAATTAATATTTTTTTCATAATTCCCTCTAATATTTACCTTATAATATAAAATTGATAAAGGTACTTTGTTAAAATCTAATGATATATTAAAAAACTTTACTTATTTCCCAAAAGAACAGTGTGGAAAGTGACAAACTTCACAATTTAAACACAAGCCTCCATGTCCATATTTAGCAATCTCCTCAAAAGTTAATTTCTCCTCTGCTAACACTCTTGGTAAAACTAAATCAAATACAGTTCTTCTAGCATACATCACACAACCTGGCAACCCTAAAATTGTCTTATTATCTTTGTATGCCACTAAAAGCATAGCTCCAGGAAGTACAGGTGAACCATAAGTTACAAGCTCCCCTCCAACCTCTTTAATTGAAGTTGGTGTCATATCATCTGGATCTACTGACATTCCTCCAGTACAAATTATAAGTTCAGCCTCACTATTTAAAGCTTTCTCTATCTCTAATTTTATCATCTCTTTATCATCTGGACAAAATACATGTGAAACTACTTCACAATTATACTCTCCAACCTTTGATTTTATAACAGGTCCAAACTTATCTTGTATTCTTCCATAGAACACTTCATTTCCAGTTGTAATTACTGCTGTTTTCTTAGGATAGATCTTTTTAATTGAGATTATATTTTTCTTACAAATCTCCTCTAATTTCTCAATCTTTTTTTCATCTATAACAAGGGGAATAATTCTAGTTCCTGCTATCTTTTCTCCCTTTTTTACAGGGGTATTATTGTGAATTGTAGAGATTATTATCTCACCTATTAAATTAGCCTTTAATAACTCATCTACATCAATAGAAACTATCCCATCTTCAGCAGCAAAAAAATCTATTTTTCCCTCTTTTATCTCTCCAAATGTCAATCCTTCACCAGCAACATGATCTTTTATCCTAATAGCTGCCTCATTTTCATGTAAAGTTCCTTCAGATTTTTCCCATACATATAGATGATCTTTTCCTAGTTTCAATAGTTCAGGAATATCCTCTTCTCTAATTATATGTCCCTTTTTAAAGGCAACCCCTTTAAACTCTCCAGGAACAATCTTTGTTATATCGTGGCATAACACATGCCCAACTGCATTTTTTGTATCTATAATTTTCATTGCCTCATCTCCTACTTCTCTAAAACAGTTACCTTATCCCCTTCACTGATAACTCCACCCTTTAGCACCTTTGCAAAAATTCCCTCTTTTGGCATTATGCATTCTCCAACTCTATGAAAAATCTCACAATGTGAGTGACACTCTTTACCAATTTGAGTTACTTCTAAAAGAACTCCATTAATATCAATCTTTGTTCCTACTGGTAGCTTTCTTAAATCTATTCCTGAAACAATTATGTTTTCTCCAAAAGCTCCCTTCTCTACAAAGCCACCTCTTGTTTTAAAATCCTCTATCTTCTCATGAGATAATAAGCTTACTTGTCTATGCCAATTTCCCCCATGAGCATCATTTTTAAGTCCAAATCCCTCTATCACTTCACAACTGTGAATATTTATCTTTTCAGTTCCCTTTTTTTCACTTATACAAACAGCTATAACCTCTCCTGTCATCTGCTTTTATCCTCCTATTGCATTCATATTTTTTAACTCTTCATCTTTATTCTCTTTGCCAAAAAGATGTTTTTCAGGTTTTTTTAAAATCTCCTGCTCTAAAATTTCCTTTATCTTTTCTTTTTCAATATTTTTATCTAAAGACTCTTTGATATTTGTATTTCCCTTACTATTTAAACATCTTTTAATTACCCCATCTGAAGTCAATCTAATCTTGTTGCATGTCTCACAAAAACAACTGTTAATAGGACTTATAAACCCTATATTTCCCTTACTATTTTTTAATTTATAGTAAGTTGAAACACCCTTTATCTCTTTATAATCTCTATCAAATTCAAAAGTCTTTTCCAATCTATCATATATCTCATTATTGCTTATTCCAGTAAATTTCTTTCCTTGCCCAATAGGCATAAGTTCAATAAATCTTACATCTAATTGGTTTTTTAATGTTAATTTTGCAAGTCCTTCAATAGCATTTTCATTTATATCTTTCATAATAACACTATTGATTTTTACTTCAAGGTTTAAATTTAAAGCTTTCTCTATCCCTAGCAAAACTCTTTCTAAATTTCCACCTCTTGTTATAAGATTAAATTGCTCCCCATTCAAAGTATCTAAACTTATATTAACACCTTTTAAACCTGCTTTTTTTAATTTTTCTATCTTTTCAGGCAATAAGATTCCATTTGTTGTAATATATATCTTTTCTATCCCTCTATCTTTGATTCCTTGTACAATTTCAACTATATCTTGACGTAAAAGAGGCTCTCCACCTGTCAGCCTTATCTTTTTTATATTTAGCTCCACAGCTACTTCAACAATATCAAAAATATTTTCCTTTGTTAAAGTTTCACCACAAACTTTAGATGCAACTCCTTCAGGCATACAATATATACATCTTAAATTACAACTTTCAGTTAAGGATATTCTAAGGTAGTCTATCTCTCTTCCCCAGCTGTCTTTCATCATTACTCTCCTATCTTTTTTATTTTAATCCCATCATTTATTATACCTATTTTTTCAGAAATTCACAAATCTTTTTTAAAGTTTTGTTTTTAAATAATTATAAATTATTTTTTATATTTAATTAAATTATCGGACTTGATTAGATAACTAAATTAAAACATTCTATACTTATAAAGAGAATTTTAAAGTTTCTTACAAATGAATTTATTGCTTTATAGAATACAAAATGTTATTATAATTATAAATTATATAATATCCACATAATAAATTTATGAACTTTAAGCATATACATAGTTAAAATAAAAAGTGAGGTGAAAAATGGATAAATTAGAAAAAATATATTCTTTGAAGAATGAGTTAACTAATAGACGTCCACTTTCTCAAAGCGAAATTAAGAGAATAAGAGAAAATTATGTTATAAAAAATACCTATAACTCAAATGCCATTGAGGGGAACACTCTTACTGAAATGGAAACAAGAGTTATATTGGAAACTGGTATCACTGTGGCTAAAAAAACTTTAAGAGAGCATCTTGAAGTAAAAAATCATGCTGAAGCTTTGGATTTTATAGAGGATTTAAAAAATATTCCACTTTCTGAGTATGATATAAAATCTATTCATACTATAATTTTAGATGGAATAGATAGAGTTAATGCTGGAAGATATAGAACTAACAATGTAGAAATAGGGGGAGCTACTCATCCTGTTACTCCAAGCTATCTAATTCCAGAACAAATGTATGATCTTTTAAAATGGTATCATTCAGAGAAAATTACTTTAAACAGAATAATAGAATTTACTTGTAAGTTTATTAATATTCACCCTTTTATTGATGGAAATGGAAGAACTTCAAGACTTATAACAAATCTTGAACTTTTAAAACTAGGTTATCCCCCAATAACTATTCTTACTATTGATAGACTTGAATACTACCAAATTTTGGATAAAAGCTATTATGGAGATTATACTCCTGCATATGATTTTTTCTATGATCATATTATTAAAAGTTTAGAAGAGTATTTAGAATACACAAAATAAAAATTTACTATAACTTATTAGATAGCTAAATAATTCCACAACCATATAAAAAGGAGAATCTGCATCAAGCAAATTCTCCTAATTTTTCAGCTTATTTTAAGTAAGCAAATTATCTCTCTTTTTTTATCTCTCCATCCTCAAAATATGCAGTTCCTAACAATTTACCATTTTCATAGAACATTGTCCAGTCACCATTAAGTTTGCCATTTTTAAAGTTTCCAATAGCATTGACAGAGCCATTTTCATAATATCTTATATATCTACCATTTTTTTCTTGATCTCTATACTCTTCACGAATTTTTATCTCACCATTTTCATAGTAGTATATAGCCTCTCCATTAAGTTGTCCATTTTCAAAGCTTTCACAAAGTTCAATCTCTCCACTTTCAAAATATTTTTTAGATTTTCCATGAAGTAGATTATTTTTAAAAGAGGCGATCTCCTTTATAACTCCATTTGGGTAATAAGTTATTCTATTTCCCTCTAAAGATCCATTTTTAAAAAGTCCTCTAGTTTTAATAGTTCCATCTTCATAATATTTTACCCATTCACCATCAAATTTATCCTTCATAAAAACCATTGATTCTTTCATATTTCCATTTTCATAAAACTGGATAGAATCACCATTTAAGCTACCATTGACAAAAGTATTAGTTTCTTTGACATTCCCATTTTCATAGAATTTTTCATGAACTCCCTCTTTTATTCCATTAACAAAAGGCTCATACTCTTTTATCTTTCCATTTCCATATTTAAAAACAAAAATTCCTGTAAATGGTGTTGTTTCCTCTTCTACATAAGTGAGTCCATTTCTCATTCTTTTTCTAAAAAACTCCTCTTTTCTAATACCTTTTTCTCCTTGTTTATTGCTCATTTTCCCTTTCCCCATTTTCTTCCATATTTTCTTCGACTTTTTTATCTTCTGATTCAATATCTAGTTCCTTTAAAAACCACTTTTTAGCTTTTAAAATAACCACTAAAAAGATAAAATAGTGTATATATTTTAATTCTTCAAAACTCTTTCCAAAAACTTTATCACAAACAAATATTAAAGCTATCCAAAGGATCAGAATTCCAATTAAAACTCCTACAAATTTCCCCCAAATCTTCCAAAAGCCCTCTCTTATTTCCATAAAAATCTCCTTGTTTAATTCATTGTTCACATTATAACACGAATTCTTTATTTTTTAAATAAAAAATCTTTCTTATATTATGAAATTTAATAGATCCTCTCCATTAGAAAGATAAAAAAACATTTTTTATAAAATGCAAATTCTCTCATTAATATGTCTTTTTTTATAAATGAAATAAAAGTTATTCACTAAAATGTCACAATTTTGTAATATAATATTATAGTTATAAATAAAAGTTTTAAGGAGGAAAAAGTGAATAAACTGCTTATAATTATCTCTTCGATTTTGCTAGTTTCTTGTAGCTCTGTGGACAGTGAAAAGAAACAAGCAATTAGAATGAAGAGTTTAGCTGATAAAGAAAATGAAAGTAAAAAATATTTTCAACAATACAACAATACATTGACTTTAGATAGAGCTATTCAATTAAGTGTTGAAAGAAACCTCACTTTAAAAACAAAGACAATTGAACAGGAGATAGCTAAATTAGATAGAAAGATAGCTTTTGGAAATTTTCTACCTAAAGTCTCTTTGGGGTATAGTTACACAATGTTAAATGATAAGATTCTGGGTGAGGCAAAAGATGCAGGTTTGACTGGTTTGCCTTTTAATATTAATCTTCCCTTTAATATTGGTTTAGAAACAAGATTGGTAGATAAAAACCTCTCTCTTTTCAGTGTAAATGCTCAAATGCCTATTTTTGTCCCTGCAACTTGGTTTTTATACAGTGCTAGACAAAAAGGTGAAAATATCTCATCTCTAACAAGAGATTTAACAGAAAAGATGATAAAACTTCAAACTATTGGACAATATCACTATATTTTAGCCCTTGAATCTGAAAAGGAGTATCTAAAACAAGAGCTAGAATCTGCCAAAGAGTTTAATAAAAGTGCTAAAATAGCTTTAGAGGCAGAGGCAATACTTCCTTGGGAATATGAGGGAACTGAGCAAATTGTCCAAATGAGAGAGTATGCTTTAAAACAAAATGCAAGAGATTTACAGTCAGCAAAGATGTCCCTTATGAATAATTTAGATATGTACCCATTATTAGATTTTCAACTTGAAAAACCTCAATACAATGAGGATGTAAAGATCCCAACATTGGAAGAAACTATCTATGAGTCTCTTAAAAATAGTGAGCTTATACAGATTAGAGAGGGAGCAGAGGATATAAGTAAAGATGTAACTAAAATTGCTATTAGCAACTTCCTACCTAAGATTGTTTTAACTGGTGGATACTTTAACACAAGTAATGCTGCCCTTACAGATCCAGACTTTTTTATGGGAACTTTAGGGGGAATGTTCTCTATTTTTAATGGTTTCCAAAATGTAAATGAGTATAAAAAAGCTAGAAAAAATCAGGAGATCGCCTTTATAAAACGTGAAGAGGAGATTATGAAAGTTATCTTTGAAACTGTAAATGCTTACAACAGTTTAGAAAGCAGCAGAGAGGAGAGAGATATCGCTCTTAAAAACTTTGCTGTAAATACAGGTAGATTTAATCAAAAGAAACTTGAAAAGGAAACTGATTCTATAGATAATTGGGAATATATTCAAGGGGTGGCTGAGTTTGAAAAGGCTCTTAGTTTAAAGGAGAAAGCAGAGTATAAATATAGAGTTTCCCTAGCTACTCTCAATATGCTAACTGGAAAAGATATTTTTGCTAAAGGAGAGAAAAAAGATGAAAAAACTAAATAGTAAGATTTTAATAGTGGCAGCAGCTATGTTGTTAGTAGCTGGATGTGGAAAAAGTGATAAAGTTGAAGAGGTAGTTCGTCCTGTAAAAGTTGTAGTTGCTGGTGGAGAGCAAACTACTGAAGATATTGTATTTTCAGGTATTACAGTGCCTAGTAAAGAAACTATTCTATCCTTTAAAATAGCTGGTCCTGTGGCAAATATCAATTTAACTCAAGGGCAGAAAGTGAAAAAAGGTGAAATTGTAGCTGAAATGGATACACGTGATTACAAGGTTAATCTTGAAGTGTACAAAAAGAAGTATGATGCTGCTAAGGCTGCCAGTGATAATACAACTTTCCAATATAATAGAGCTGAAAAGATGTATAAAGGTGGGGCTATGTCTAAAAAGAATTTTGATATGGTAACTGCTCAAAAGAAAGCTGCTATCTCTATGCTGAAAGAGGCTGAGCAAGGAGTGGCAAATGCTACTAATAAGTTGAAAGATACACAGTTAAAGGCTCCATATGATGGGTATATCTCTAAAAAGTTTGTAGATGCTGGAAGTGTAGTAAATGCAGGAACTCCAATAGCTGTAATCACTGCTGAAAAAGCTCCAGAAATCAATATTAGTGTAGCTGGTAAGGATATTAAACTTTTAGAAAATATCTCTGAAGCTCTTTTTATTCCTAATGATACTCCAGATAAAACTTACTCTTTGACATTGAAAGAGATTGGAAAAAATCCAGAGTTTGCAAAGATAACTTATCCAGCAGTTTTTGAGATAAAAGGTGGAGATGATATTAGAGTTGGAAGTAGTGGAAAGGTTATTGTAAAATCAAACATTGATGATAGAAAAGAGATTTTTATCCCTGTGACTGCTCTATTTGAAAACAATGGCAGCAAAGTATATATATTTGAAAATGGTACAGCAGTTGCCAAAGATGTAAAGATAGGAAATCTTAAAAATGATGGAACTATTGAGATTCTTGAGGGGCTAAAAAAAGATGATAAGGTTATAAGTGCAGGGGTTAATAATATAGTTGATGGAGAAAAGGTTAAACTTCTTCCTGAGCCTAGCAAAACAAATGTTGGAAATATAATGTAGAGGTGAGGAAGATGAGTATAATTGATTATTCTATAAAAAATAGGGTTGTAACTATCTATCTTACAGTGATTTTAATAGTTGGTGGAATACTTTCCTATGTGAAATTAGGGAAGTTGGAAGATCCAGAATTTAGGGTAAAAGAGGCTATTGTTTTAACTCTGTATCCTGGAGCAAATCCTCACCAAGTTGAGCTTGAGGTAACTGATGAGATAGAGAGTGCATTGCAACAGATTGGGCATACTGAATATATTGAGAGTATGTCAAAGGCTGGATATTCAGAGGTTAAAATCAAGCTAAAAGAGGATCTAAAAGCTGAAGTTATAGATCAATATTGGGATAATGTTAGAAAGAAGATAAATGATGTACAGAGTAAACTTCCTACTGGAGCACTGCCATCTATTGTAATGGATGATTACGGAGATGTATATGGAATGTTCTTTGCTATTACAAGTGATGGATATTCAACAGAGGAGCTTAACGATTATGTTACATATATTAGAAGAGAACTTCAAGGGCTTTCAGGTGTATCAAAAACAACTGTTTATGGAAAAGTGGACACAGCAGTTGAGGTACTTATTGATAGAGAAAAAGTATCTGCTCTTGGAATAAATGAAAAGTTGATAGTTGCATCTTTCCTATCTCAAAATCTTCCTGCATATAGCAGTGGTATGGAACATGGAGATTTAAAAATAAGAGTAAATATTAATGAGGGATTCAACTCTTTAGATGATATTGGAAACTTAGTTATCTTCTCTAAAGATAATTTAAGAGGTGGAGAAGAGGTTGTACTTCTTAAAGATATTGCAACTATAAAGAAATCTCAAGTTACACCTATTAGAAACAAAATGAGATATAATGGTAAAGAGGCTATGGGGCTTATGCTCTCTCCTGAAACAGGTACTAACGTAATTGATACAGGTAAACAGATTGAGGAGAAGTTACAAGAGATAAAATCTAATCTACCTAAGGGGATTGAGATTGAGAAGATCTACTATCAGCCAGAGCTTGTAACAACAGCTATTGGGCAGTTTGTAAGCAACCTTGTAGCATCAGTTGTGGTAGTTGTTGGGGTTCTGTTATTTACAATGGGAATGAGAAGTGGACTTATCATTGGTAGTGGGCTTATTCTTTCAATTTTAGGTACATTGATATATATGTTAGCAGTTAAGATGGATATGCAGAGAGTTTCTCTAGGTTCATTTATAATTGCAATGGGAATGTTAGTTGACAATGCTATTGTTATTGTTGATGGGGTTCTTGCAGATATGGAAAAAGGTGAGGATAGATACACTTCATTGACTAAAACAGCTAAGAAAACAGCTATTCCACTACTTGGAGCAACAGTTATAGCTGTAATGGCATTCTTGCCAATGTATTTGATGCCGACAGATGCTGGGGAGTATATCTCAAGCTTGTTCTGGATAATGGCTGTTTCATTGGGGCTTAGCTGGGTACTTGCTCTTACTCAAATCCCTGTGTTCTGTGATCTTTTCCTACAAGTTAAAAAGAGAGAAGAAAAAGGGAAAAAGGAGAAGTTCTTTGAATTTTGTCACAATTTCTTAGAAAAGGTTTTAGCACATAGAATGTTATCTCTAGGTGTCGTAATTGGAGCATTTGTATTTTCAATGATACTATTTACAAGATTGCCTATTACATTCTTCCCAGATTCAGACAAAAAAGGTTTTGTTGTCAATCTTTGGTTGCCAGAGGGAACATCTCTGAACAAAACTAATGAGATAAGTAAGATTGTGGGAAATGAGATTTTAAAAGATGAAAATGTAACTGTTGCTGCTGGAGCTGTTGGTGGCTCACCATCAAGATACTATGTTGCAACTATTCCAGAGCTACCTAATGAAAGTTTCTCACAAATAATTGTAGCTGTTAAAGATTTGGATAGTGTAAATAGAGTTGGAAAAAATATTAAGAAGTTTGTAAGTGAAAATATCCCTGATGCAAGGGTTGAGATTAGAAAATATGTAAATGGTATCCCTACTAGATACCCTGTTGAGCTTAGAATATCTGGAGCTGATCCATATGTATTGAGAGAGCTTTCAAAGGATGTTATGGATATTATGAGAAAGACACCTCACACAGAAAATATTCAAACTGACTGGAAAAACAAAGTTTTAACTTGGGCTCCTAAACTTGCTCAAAATGTTGAAAGAAAAAATATGATCTCTCCTATGGATGTGGCTAATTCTATAAGCAAGGCAACTGATGGAGTTACTATTGGTAAGTACAAAGAGGGAACAGAGCTTATGCCAATAGTTATTAGAGAAAAATCTGGTGGACAACAGATTGATGTGAATAGTATTGGGCAGATTCCTGTTTGGGGGCTTGGATTGAAAAATCTACCTCTTAATAAGATAATTGAAAAAGAGGAGCTTAAATGGGAAGATCCTGAAATTCACAGAAGAAATAGAGTTAGAACAATTACTGTTCAATGTGATGTGAAAGATGGACAAACTGCTGAAAGTATTAGAAAGATGATAGCAAAAGAGGTTGAAAAGTTAGATATCCCTGCAAATTACAAACTTGAATGGGGTGGAGAATACTATGAACAAAATAAAAATGTTTCTGCTGTACTTTCATCTGTACCACTACAAGCTATTATAATGTTCTCTATATGTGTATTCCTATTTGCTAGTTTAAGAGATCCATTTATAATATTTGTTATTCTACCACTTTCATTTATTGGAATCGCTCCAGGGTTATTTATTTCTGGACGTTCATTTGGATTTATGTCTATAATTGGAGCTATTAGTTTAAGTGGTATGATGATTAAGAACTCTATTGTACTGATTGATGAGATTAAATATGAGATTAACATTGAGAAAAAGGATCCATATATTGCTGTAATTGATTCTGCTGTAAGTAGAATTCGTCCTGTTTCTATGGCATCTGTAACAACAATTTTTGGTATGTTGCCACTTGTGTTTGATCCACTTTATGGGGATATGGCTATTACAATAGTGTTTGGACTGACTGCTTCAACAATGCTTACTCTATTTGTAGTGCCACTTCTATACACTATGCTTTACAAGATTGAGAAGAAAGCTTAGCTATAAATAATATTATATAATAATAGTACACTTTATTTTAAAAAAATTACAAAATATTTAATAATAATATTAAAATTTAATCTTTGTCACACAATTGTCACAATTCAATGGTATATAATATATATAAAATCTTTCCCCAAGATATTTTATAGATAAAAGGGTTTGCAATTTCGGTTGCAAACCCTTTTTGATTTTTTGGTTATCATTTTTAAAATCTATAATTAATAAGGTTTACAGAAGTTCCATTCTTCCACTTCTGCATCTCAAAAATAGTAGTCACTAAAGCTCCTCTATTTTTGGAAACCCTGATTTTACTCTTAATATTTTACCCGTAAGAACATCGTAAGAACACTCTAAGAAAAAATTAAATTTTTGAAACAGCACATTTTATAAGACTTTGAACACTGGAATAAAATTACACTAAAAATCTGTAAGAAGATTTTTTTAATTTTTTTAATAAAAATAACCTTCTATTATTATTTCAACACAAAAATATATTTAAAATATTCACCAACTTAATTTACAAAACTTTAATACTTTATATTTTTTTATTTAAAAGAAATATACAATAATTGCTTTAAATTCCAATAGTTATGTAATCACAAAAAATCCCCAGTATCTCTACTGAGGATCCTTTATAATTTACCCTAGAATTCCCATCTAAATCCTAAGTTAGCTTGCCATTTGTTTTCAACTGTTGCTTCTTCTGTTCTTTGGATATCAACATACATAATAAATTCCTCCCAGTTAATTTAGACTTCTTCAATATAGTATATACCCCATAAATGTTATTTTAGCAACCTATTTTTTTTATTTTTTTCATTTAAAAACATAAAATTATAAGAAATCGCTATTTAAGTATAATTTTTTCAAAAATTCAATAAAAAACTTATCTCTTAACCAAATCCACTCAAATAATTTCAAATTCTAATAAAAATCAAAAAAACAGTTGATTTAATGGTTGTAATAGGCTATAATAAAAATATAGATTTTTAATTATTAGAAGTTTATCTAACTTTCATCTTTGTTTTACATTTCACTTAAAAAAACATTAGCAGAAAATTTATTAAAAAATTCATAAAAATACAATTAATAGAAAACTTAATAATCAAAAAATATTTTGATAATTTAAGTTTCATTTTGTATTGTATATAAATTTAAAATTTTAAAAGTCCTCATAAAGATGAGGGCTTTTCTTTTTAGAGATAATATAAAAAGTTTAAATACTGTGACAATACATCAAATAAGATTGCTATCAAGTTGTTCTAATATTAATCCTTGGTTATTGGATGAGATAAATAAAAAAGAGGATGATAGAGTATATATTCGTTTTCCTATAAATGAATATAGCAAAAAGACAAAAACTGTAAATGCTGTGGAGATTATACCAATAGATATTTTTCCTAATTGTTCTGAAGATGATGAATAGTTTTAAAAATATATATTTTTAAAATAATGAAAAATTTTTAACAAAAAAGTGAAAATACTATTATTTTATTTGTAATATGGGTAGGGGGGTGGAAATTTTGGTAACACTTTTGATTTTTAGGCTTAGAAAATATCATTATTTCTTTAAAAGAGAGTGAAATTACTTTGGTAACACTTGCATTTTGGAATTTGGATTTATAATTAGAAATTAACAATATTATCAGGTGTTACCAAAAAATGGTGACAAAGTGGTAACACTATGGTAACACTTTTTATAAAAAGGAGTTGAAAAATGGCTTTAAAAGTGAAAAAAATAAGAAAAAAAGCAAAATTTATAGAGGCAAAAAAAGAGGTTGAAAGCTATATTTTGAAGGTTATAAAGGGGCTTTCTG
>JADYUE010000039.1 GCA_021531615.1 Fusobacterium varium
CTATAAAATATCTTGCATAATATATAATTGTTTAATCTTTATAAGAATATTTTAACATATTTTTATCTAGCAGTAATACAAATATTTTTTATTTTATTTAGTTAAAGATACTTTTTAGCAAAACTATTATTTTTTTTATTTAGTTAAAAGGAAATCATATTTATTTTAGAATACCTCTTATAGATGAATATTAAAAGATCAGGATTTGTGATACTAATAATCATCTATCAAATTAAATGGAGGTTTTATAATGGAAAAAGAAAGAAGAGTACGTGCACCAAGAATTGATAAGACAGCTATTAGCCCTTATGAAAACTACTGTGATGGATATGGAGCTCCAGGGGCTCAAGGAAATGGATATGTTTCAGTTTTAAAAGTATCAGTTGGAACAGTTGAAAAAACAGATGACTTCTTACTAGATGGAATAGTTTCTTATGATAGAGCTGAAATAAATGATGCTTATGTTGGTCAAATAAATATGTTAACAGCCTCATCATTTTGTGGAATAGCAGGACAAGTATGGGGGCATGATTTAGCAGCTCACAATGATATTATAGACAAAAAAATAAAACCAGTTTTAGAAATAGATCAATATGATGGTTCTAAACTACATGTATATGATGCTAAACCTTTATTAGAAGCAGGAATTGAACTATTTGGTACAGAAAAAGAAAGAAGATTTACTCTACTTCCAGGAGCTCATACAATTTGTGCAAATAAAGGGGTAACAGCATACAGACCAAAAGAAGATAGACCTTTAAAAGAGGGAGAAGCTTATGGTGTATGGTGTTTTATAGCTCTATCACTATCAGCAGATAGAGATAATTGTGCAGATCTATTTATAGAAGATGCTGGACTATGGACAAAAAATGATAGTGCTGAAGATTTAAAAGCATTCCTAGAAGATCATAGAAAATCAGTAGCATGGTCAGTTGTAAGTTGTGGACAAGATTCTCATGTTTTATTTGAAAGAACTTATGTAGGATTTGCTTATACTATTATGAAACCTGGAGAAATCGGAACTTCACTTACTTGTGCTCCATATGTAAGTTTAGCTAGAAATGCTGTTCCTTCAACAGGATTTAACTCATTAAATAAAATTTCATTAAAAGAATGGTTAAAAGATAGAGAATTAACTTCATTAGTTGAAAAAATAAAAAAATAGAATAAAAAAAGAGTCTGCACAAATTGGTAGTTTTAAACTATCAACCTGTGCAGCTCTCTTTATAAATTATCTATTTTTATTTAATCTTTCTCTTTGTGCTGCTTCAAATTTCTCTTTTTCATTGTAGAATACAGCAATTTCATCTTCAGGTTTTACCTCTTGTTTTAAGATATATCTTGTTTTATAATCTTTAAATAGTTTAAAGAATGTTCCACTTAAAGCAAGCATTACAGCTATGTTTACAAATGTAGGAACTGCTGTAGTAAAGTCAGCAAATAACCATACTGCTTGTCCTGGCATTCCTTTTAATGTAACTATAGCAACCATTGTAAATCCTGGTACTGGATAGAATATTTTATAGAACTTTAAGATTCCATCTTTTAATTTTGGAGATTTTTTCATAAGGTGTCTTAAAATAATTTCATAATAAGCATACCAACCAGATGAAGTTGTTACTCCAAATAGGAAGATTCCAACTGCAATGATTATTTTACTTGCAGGTCCCATTCCAGTTTCAAAAGCACTTAATGTTAAATCTGCTCCAGTTTTTCCACTATTCCATACACCAGTAATTATAATTATGAAGCAAGTTAATGTACAAACTACCATAGTATCTACAAATACTTCAAATGCTCCCCAAAGTCCTTGTTTAATTGGATGGTCAGTTTGAGCTGAAGCATGAATCATTGGAGAACTTCCCCATCCAGCTTCGTTACTGAATACTGATTTTGACATACCTTGTCTAACAATAAATCTAAATGATGCCCCTGCAAATCCTCCTACTGCTGCTGTTCCATTAAATGCTCCATCAAAGATAAGTTTAATCGCTGTAGGTAAGTTTTCTATATTAACTATGATGATATATAAAGCTGCTAAGATATAGAATAAACACATAAATGGAACTAATTTTCCTGCTAATTTTCCTAACCCTTTGATTCCACCAATAATGATAATATAGTTACAAACTATGTAAGCAATACTTGCATATAAAATTGGAATTCCAAATGCAGAGTTCATAGCTTCTGATACTGTATAGTTTTGAACTGTAATGAAGAATGTAGAGAAGATTCCTCCTCCAAATATTACTGCTGGAATAATCCACCATTTATGTCCTTTTTCTTCCCCAAGACCTTTTTCCATATAATAAGTAGGTCCACCATAAAGTTCCCCTTTTTCATCTCTTTCTCTATAGTAAACCCCTAAAGCAACTTCTGCCATCTTTAAGATCATTCCAACAAATGCTGCAATCCATAACCAGAATAGAGATCCTGGTCCTCCTACTGCCATTGCTGTAGCAACTCCCCCAATGTTTCCAACTCCTACTGATCCTCCAATAGCTGTAGAAACTGCCTCAAATGGAGTAATTAACCCCTCTCCACCTTCTTCTCCTTTATTTCCTTTCTTTATTATTTTCATAATAGTTTCAGAAAATATATGTCTTAAATGTACAACTTGGAAGAATCCAGTTTTAAAAGTGAAATAGAACCCCGTTCCTAAAATAATAACAATTATTGGTAATCCCCAAAGAAAGTTTACCAAAGCCTCAAAAAACTTTAACATTTTTTTACCCCCTATGCTTTTTTATATAAAATCTCTCCACCTACAACTGTAGTCACAATGTTTGTAGAAAGTATTTCATCCTTTTTAATTTTAAATATATCTCTATCTAAAACTACAAAGTCCGCCAATTTTCCAACTTCTAAACTACCCTTAATATTTTCATCAAAAGAAGCATATGCACTGTCAACTGTATAACATCTTATTGCCTCTTCCACTGTTAACTTTTCTTCTGGTAACCAACCACCAGCTGGATATCCACTTATATCCTCTCTATTTACTGCACAATGAATTGCTTTTATTACATCAGCACTGTCAACTGGAGAGTCTGAACCAAAACAAAGTTTTATTCCTTCATTTAACATTATTTTCCAAGCATATGATTTTGATGCTCTCTCTTTTCCAACCCTAGCTTCTACAATATGTAGATCATAATCTAAGAATATAGGTTGAATATAAGTGATTATTCCCATCTCTTTTATTCTCTTTATAAGCTCTAAATTTGTTATTTGACAGTGAACAATTCCATCTCTTCTCTTAGCTGGATCTGAAAGTTTTTCGTAACTATCTAATACCATTTTTATAGCTCCATCACCTATTGCATGAACTGCAATTTGATAACCTAGAGAATCTGCATATTTTGTTAATTTATCAAACTCTTCCTGAGTATATGTAACTACTCCTCTGTTGCTCTCTTCTCCTTCATAAGGCTCTAACATCAAAGCAGTTTTTCCACCTAGAGAGCCATCAAGTAACATTTTAATTGGACCTATCTTGAAAAGCTCATCCCCTTTATTTGGTGTAAGTCCACTTTCATAAAGTCCTTTTACTCTTTCAACTGTGTCCATAAAACATTGCTCATAAACTCTTACCTTTAATTTTCCCTCTTTTTTTAACTCCTCATAAGCTCTTACTATCTTCATAAAATCTTTATCTGGGAAAGATGAGAAATCATCTGTTTGAACTGAAGTGATTCCCATAGCTAAAAATTTATCTGTTGTATCTAAAATTATCTCCTTTAACTCCTCTACTGATAGTGGATCTATATGTGAGTAGATCAATTCAAGTGCATTTTCAGTAAATAGCCCCTTGTCATAATCTATCTCTCCACCAAAACATTTAGTATCTCTTGTTATTCCACAAACTTCCATAGCTTTACTATTTACTACAAGGACATGTCCACAAGTTCTTGTATAACATACTGGTATAGTTGTAGAAATTTGATCTAGATCTTTCTTTTCAGGTATTCCATTTCCCTCTAAAAATAGATCTTGATTCCAACCTCTACCTAATATCCATCCCCCATAAGGTTGTGCTTTTTTTCCTAATTCAATCAATTCAGCTATTGTTTTACAGTGATGAAGTTTTACTTTTTTCTCTGTATAACCATAGTTCATAAAGTGTACATGGCTATCATTAAACCCCGGAACTATTGTTTTCCCTTCAAAATCTACTATCTCTTCAGCCTTTTCTCCATACTTTTTTACTGCTTCATCTGTTGAGCCAGTAAAAATAATTTTTTCATTCTCTACTACTAAAGCTTCATAAACTGCATTCTCTGAATTAAAAGAATGAAATTTTCCATTCTTAAATATTTTCAATTACTTCACCTCACAATGTTTTACAAAAGTTTCAAATATCTTTTTCATCTCTTGATTTCCTCTAGCTGTCATCATTTCAGGATGCCATTGAATTCCATAGAGGAATTTATGAGATTTCATTTGAAAAGCTTCTACTACTCCATCATTTGCTGTTGCTATAACTGTTAATCCATCTCCTAATTTATCAACAATTTGATGATGGAAAGAGTTTGTAGCTACCTTTTCTCCATAAAGTTCAGCTAGCATATTTTCCTTATCAACTATATTTACAATATGTGTTGCTAATTCTGGATATAAATCTTGTCTATGTTTCAAATAATCCTTCCCAAAATATCTCATATCTTGAAATAGAGTTCCGTTGAAATATGTGTTTATAAGTTGATGTCCTCTACAAATTCCAAGAATAGGTTTCCCTGTTTTTAAAAACTCCTCTAATATCATCATTTCACACTCATCTCTCTCTGGTGAAATAACTCCCATTCCCTCTTTAAAATCTTGTCCATATAGGAATGGATTTAAGTCAGCACCTCCTGATAAAAGAAGTCCATCTATTAATTCTAATTGTGCTTTTATTATCTCTCTATCACTTGTAACTGGAATAACTAATGGAATTCCCCCTCCTGCTACAACTGCTTTAGTGTAATCTATACTTACAGTAGTTCTATGATAATTTCTTAATCCCTCTTCCTTTTCGTGAGCTGATGTAATTCCTATTATCGGTTTTCTTATCATAAAAGTTCCCCCCTTATTTTAATATTTTAGTATCTATGTAATAATTATTTTTCTATTTGAAGTTTTCTACTACAATATACTACTTTTTTGTAGTTAAGTCAACAATTATTTTTATTTTATATGATTTATTTCAATTCAATTAATTTTTAAAAAGAACAATATAGTTGTTTTTTAGCGTATTAAAAAAGTTTTTGTTATTAGAAATTAAAAATAAAGGTCTTTTTTAATATATTAACTAAATAGTTATAATTATTTATTTTAATTATTACTACAAATAAAAAAATCACAGCATGGATTTATGCTGTGATAAAATTTATAATATAAAAAATTATATTCTCTTCACAGATAGCTCTCCATTGAAATTCAATGACAGTAATATAAATATTCTTCATATTACCAACAAAAAGATTTAGCCCTCTTTTCATTTCGGCAAAATTCCCTTTCAAAATAGATCAATGTTTGCTAAACTCCCTATTTTTACTCTTGTTTTTTGCACCTCTATCATTTATAAACTTGTGTTTGATTGTACTATAATTTTTTATAAGTGTAAAATATAATAAATATATTTATACTATTTTTTATAATATTTTTATAGAAAACAGTTATTTTATGTATTTTTAATTAACTTTATGTATATTTTTTATTTTAAAGCTTATATTTTTAATTAAATAATTAACATAATAAAAAGAAGTTGAAATTCAGCTTTTTTAACTAAATCTCAACTTCCTACTTTTATTATAAACTATCTCTTGAAATTATAAACTCTACTCTTCTATTTTTAGCTCTTCCTGCTGCTGTTGCATTGTTAGCAATAGGATTTTGTTTTCCATATCCTTCAATAGAGATATTTGAAGTTTTAACCCCTCTATCTACAAGATAATTTTTTATAGATTTTGCTCTTTTTACTGAAAGTTCTAAGTTATACCCTTCACTTCCAATAAAGTCAGTATATCCATCTATTTTTATTCTTATATCTGGATTCTCTTCTAAAGCTTTTGCTAAAGTATTTAAGCTTCCTTTAACTTTATTTTTAACCTCATATTTATTAAAGTCAAAAAGCACTAATTCAGGCATTGAAAGTACAAGGTTATTCCCCTCTTTTCTTATAGTTACTCCCTCTTCATTAAATACAATAAGTTCCTCTAAAGTCTTTTTAGAAACATCAATATCTTCCATTACAAATTGATTTTCAGTTTCTGTTATTACCATCTCTTTCATTGGTTTTTCTGCTGATGTACAACCTGTTAATGCAATTATTGCTACTGCTGATAGTAAAATTAAACTTTTTTTCATTTTTCCTCCTCTAATAATAAATTAGAAAATAACAAACATTACATTTTCACTAGGAACTTGTTCATTTCTATTTTTATTAGGATTTTTTACCATCCACTCAAATAGATATTTTGCATGAGGTTCTGTTGTCCTTATACATTTTCTTGTCCCTGTAAATGTCCCAAGTGTTTTTTCTTTAGCTCTCATAAAGAACTCTCTATTTGTCTCTTCCTCATAGTTTATAGGAGTTCCATGAAGATATCCTCCACCAGAAAATCTAATAGCATATCTAGCATAACCTTGTTTCTCTCCAATCTCACTATTATATGGCATAATATATTTTGCCATTGGAGCTATAAAGAATCCTTTTGGTGTCTCAAATCCTAATTCACTTTCTATACCAGTTTTACTATAAACATATGATACAACTTCCCAAACATCGTTATTCTTTTCAAAAACAATCATATTTTGATTTTCTATATCAATAGCTATAACTTTTCTAAAATCTCTACTTATTTTAGGATTTCTTGATATTCTCTTATTTTCAATAACTAAAGGCTCTTTTATTGATGCTACTTTTACCTTTGAAGTTGTTTTTCCTTTTTCTAAAATTGATAATATTGATCTATCTGGAACAAATATTCTTTCATCACCATAATAACCAACTATATTTTGATCTAATGAAGTTCCATATTTGTCTTTTTCTCTTTTAAAATTAACATTATTAGGATTAGGTACATAAGAGTTTGTACTTACTATTTCTCTTCCCTCATCCATCTCTGTAACTATAAACTTTTCAAGCTCTTTTATCTTATCAAGTGCTTTTTCAAATCTAAACATTCTTTTTCTTACAACTGATGAAGATATATATCCCTCTTCTCCTGTTGTAGCTTTTACTTTATACCAATAATTCCCATAATCATATATCTTTTCTAAAGCTATAAGTTTAGTATCATAGTTAAACTTTCTAATAACTTTAGATTTAGTATTTGGTTGTTCTCTCAAATTAGCAGTTCTTGTTCTAACAAAAACATAATCTAAAATTTTCGGATGTCCACCAGAATACTTTTCATTTAAAATAACCCCATCTGCTATTTCATTATCATATGTAGCAACAGTTGTCCATTTCTTTTCTCCTTCAAATCCAAACACTGTTGTTCCAATAACAAATAATGAAATCAATAATGATTTTATAATTTTCATTCTCCTCACCCTATCTTTTTTTCCTCTCAAATAAAAAGAGAGCCTTGAATGATATTTTAACACTAAATCAAATTTGATTCAAGTCTTTTTCATCCAATGCTCTCTAAATACTACATCATTTTATATTATTTTTTTACCATTCCTCTAGCAACCATCTCTTTTACTATAAATGTTGCTACGTCATCAGCATATTTTCCAGGTCCAAATCCTGCATCATATCCTAATTCTTTTGCTAAATCGTTAGTAATTCTTGCTCCTCCAGCTATTAAGATAACTTTGTCTCTTAATCCTTCAGCTTCAAGAAGTTCAACTAAGTTAGTTAAGTTATGTATATGAACATCTTTTTGAGTTACAGTTTGTGAAACTATTAGAGCATCTGCTTTTAATTCAATAGCTTTTTGAATGAACTCTTCATTTGTTACTTGGCTTCCTAGGTTGTAAGCTTCTACACCTTTATATCTTTCAAGTCCATAGTGTCCAGCATAACCTTTCATATTCATTATAGCATCTATTCCAACAGTGTGAGCGTCAGTACCTGTACTTGCTCCTATCATAACAACTGGTCTTCCAATATTTTCAGCAATGTAATCTTCACATTCATGCATATCCATAGTATCTATTTCTAGAGCTTGAACTTTAATAGCTGTATAGTCAACAGTGTGAGTTGTAGCTCCATATACTACATAGAATGAGAATTCTTTATCTAGTGCTTCTGAGAAAGCTACTGCTGGATCTTTAAATCCCATTTTTCTAGCTAATTGAAGAGCAGCTTCTACACCTTTTTCATTATTTGGTACTGGTAAAGTAAAACTCATTTGTACTTTACCGTCGTTCATTGTATCTCCATATGGCTTTAATTGTGTAAGATCAAGTGTTTTATCAAAATCTTTTTTATCAGTAGAATATAAACCTCCAGACATTATCTATTACCTCCAAGCATTAATTCTATAAATGGATTAAAGTAACTAGAATCTTTTTCAAATACTCCAGCAAGTCCTTTTCCTCCATCTAATGGTCTTTTTATACCAGCAAAAATTCCACCTTCAAGAGTCTTGAATATTCCAATTCCTTCTATTGTTTTTAATAGTTCAGTTGCTTTTTCAAGAACCTCTTTAGCTCTGTTTACCATAATTCCATCTTTTTTGAATTCTATATCATTTCCAAAGTCTTCCATGTTATTGAAGATGTATTTAGCATTTTCAATTGAAAGAGCTCTGTCTGACATAAATGGAGTATGGATTGCCTCTGTTAACATTCCTAGTAAGTGAACTTTTTGATTTGTCATGATAGTTACCATGTTGAATAAAGCATCTTGTACATGTCCTTTAAATATATTTCCTGTCATGAATTTTGTAGGTGGCATATATTTTAGAGGAGCTTTAGGGAAGATTTCTCTTGCCATTTGAGCTTGAGCTAATTCAAATAGGAATCCATTTTTTGTATCTGGATGCATTTCAAATGCATGTCCAAGTCCCATTTGTTCTTCTGGTAATCCAGCAACTAGAGCAAATTGCTCATTGATAAATTGAGAAGCTAATACTGTATGAGCTTCTTCGATAGCATCAGCAGTAGTTAGATAGTTATCTTCACCAGTGTTGATAATAACTCCTGCAAATCCGTTGATAACTCTTGAGAAGAATTGGTCAACAAGAGTTCTCTTCATGTTGATATCTCTAAATAGAATTCCATATAGAGCGTCGTTTAACATCATATCTAGTCTTTCAAGAGCACCCATTGCAGCTATTTCTGGCATACAAAGTCCTGAACAGTAGTTACATAATCTGATATATCTTTTTAATTCTACTCCAACTTCGTCAAGAGCACTTCTCATGATTCTGAAGTTTTCTTGAGTAGCCATTGTTCCTCCAAATCCTTCAGTAGTAGCTCCGTATGGAACATAGTCTAATAATGATTGTCCAGTAGTTCTGATAACTGCTATTACGTCAGCTCCTTGTCTAGCTGCAGCAACTGCTTGAGTTACGTCTTCATAAATGTTTCCAGTAGCAACGATTACATAAATGTAAGGACCTTTTTTATCTCCATATACATTTAGATATTCTTCTCTTTTTGCTCTGTTAGCTTTAATTCTTTCTACTGTTCCAACAGCTATTTCTTTAAGAGCTAATTTGATATCAAAGTCATCATGCCATTTCATTTTAGTAATATCTAACTCTTTATTAGCTACTTTTTCAGCTATTTCTTGAGGTTTTAAACCTGTTTCAAGCATTGCATTTCCTAAATATTTTGCAACTCCAAGAGAAAGGTTTCCATTTTCTTTAATGAAATCTACTACCACGTTTGGTAATGGTACGTCAAATTCATCTACTCCATCTATCCCTAATAGTCTGCATATTGTTCTTTCTACTGTCACAGTACTGTGAGCATCAATGAAAACTTGTGCATCTGCAGCTATTTTTTTAGCTGAAGCACGTGCTTCATCTACTAAATTCCAGTTAAGATTTAGTTTGCTAGTCATCTTTTTTAATCCTCCTTAATATACTCGTCTAGTATTATTTCAGTAAATCTTTTGTCAATACCTATAAGCTTTGCTATGTTTAAAGCATCTTTCGGAACCTCTTCTTTTCCTGCTTTTTCAAGTCTAAAATCCATATATTCTTGGATAAGCCCCATAGAGTTACTGCTTAATTCTATCTTAGTTTTTAGTTTGTTAAAATCCACATTTTTTAATCCTACTACTTGGTAATGATTCATTCCCTCTCTTACAATTCCATCAAAATGAGTTGTCATAAGGGAAATAGTAGGTCTGTCATTTAAATATTTAGCTAAAGCTTCTACAAATTTTTGCCCCTCTTTAGGATTAGTTCCTCTTGCAAATTCATCAAAGACTACAAATCCAATTCCTAAATCAAGAAATACATTTACCTCTTTTAGCTTCATTATTTCTGCACCAAAAGTACTTAAACCTTTTGAAATATCCTGCATATCATCTGATATAAAGAATACAAAATCTATTAGTGGGAATTTCGCTTCCTCTGCTATTACAAAAAATCCCATATGGAAAAGAAGAAGGTTTTCAGTTATAGTCTTTAATGCAACGCTTTTTCCTCCCATATTTGCTCCAGTTATTATTGTAACTCCTGAACCTATACTTATATCTATTGGAGTAAAAGGTCTGCTTTTAGCTTCTAGTACTTCTCTTACTTCTATGTTAACTAAACCTTTAACATCAATCTCATAATTTTTTGATATTTCAGGTCTAATTCCACCATAAGTTTTTGCAAATCTGACTTTCGCCATTAAAAAATCTAGATTCCCAATTTTTTCTATATTCTCTAAAAAATCTTCTGCTTCATCATATAAAATTGATGTTAGCTTCTTTTTGATCTCTAATTCTACTCTCTCTTCTTCTACAAGAACTTTTAAACGCTCCTCTTTCAATCTAGTTATCTCATCAAAATCATTTGAAGCATAAATCTCTTTTTCTATTCCTTTTTTCTTCTCTCTAATCTCTCTTAATTCTGGTGAATAACTTTCATAAATATAGAAAGTTGGTGTTTTATCATTATCTGGATCCAAAGCTTTTATTACTCTACTTACATCTTTCAGTAAGAAATAGTGTAAATCAGTTGGAAACTCTTTTAAATATTCATTTAATTCTTCCATAAGAAAAGCTTGAACTTTTATTTCAAAAAGATCCACTTCATCAAGAATATGTTCTTTTAAACAGTTATTTATTGCTGTTTTTATATCTTTTAATCTGTGTATTATTCCTTCGACATTTCTTACTATATCTCTGTTATTTGAAGAGAATTTCATAAAAGTTTCCATTTTATTAAATTCTTCTTCAAGAAGATCCTCCTCTCCTCTCAGGTAATTTTTCAATCCTTTTAATTTACTTTTACCATAAGGAGAGAGAGTTTCTACTCTTGACAAGAGTTTTTTAAATCCTAATCTTTCTAAACTTTTATCATCTATAAATCTCATTACGCTCACCTACTACATCAATGACTTTCATTTTTAATTTATTTTGTAAAAGTTCTCTGAACTTTTCCTTTGGAAATTCATACCCAAGAGGAGAGCGAGGATTACATGTTACAAAAAGTAGATTTATATTATTCATAACTCTCAGCTCTACATTACTTGCCACTAGTTTTCTTAAAGTTAAGAAATCTGCAAAAACCCTTGTTCCATCTTTTGCTATCAATGTTAGTTTTTTAAAATTACCTCTATTTTTTATCAAAACTTCTAAAAATTTTTTAGTAATAGCTCCCCTAACAGCTATTATCTGTATTTTATCGTTAAGATAACTTTTAATCTCTTCGTTTGACTCTAAAGGTCCTATACCTTCTAAAGTCTTTATTTCTCCATCATTATATACAATTCCAACTCTAGATTCTTCAAAAATTTTGTCGATTTTTTCTTTTAATACAGGATCTTCTATTTCTGGCAGATTTAATAAAGAAACTGTATTGGCTGTTTCATCTATTACTTTTCCCATATCTAAAGATAGAGCTGCTCCTGTAGAAAGAATAGTAGCATCTGTAACATCACTCATAGCACTTCCTTTTCTACTTAAAGCTCCATCAACTATTGAAAGTTCACTTCCAAAATTTTCCATTATATCTAAAATTACTTTTATTTGAGCATTATATGATGGTCCAGCTATATCAACATACCCTGCTGAAATAGCTCTTAGTATAATAATGTCCCCCATAGGGGTTGAGAAATCTGTAGTATACAAAATTTCTTTTGTAATATCACAGTTTCTCAAACAATCTCTTGCAGTAGCTATTATAGTTCCCTGATTGACATATATTCTAGGTTTATGTGTATTAGTTACTACGTCTGTATCCTCTCCATCTCTTCCAATTGAAGTTAAGCCTATTGTCTTTTGTAATCCAATGTCTTCTATCAATTTATTTAAGACAGTAGTTTTACCTACGTTTTTTTCCATACCTATTATTGACAATCTTTTATAATCTTTTAGTAGACTATAAGTATTCACCATATCGCTACTCCTTGTTTTCTAAAAATTATTTTTCATTTCTCTTATGTCTGTCAAGTTCTTTTGGTTCAATTGCCATAGCTCCACCACTTAGAAGTTTTGAAACTCCTGTATTCATTTTGTGAGCTTTACAATCTTCACAATGACAATCTTGATGATATTCTTCTGGCTCTGTATAAGTAGTGATAACTCCTTCAAAGTTTCTCAATACTACTTTATGAGGAGCTTGAGAAATTACATATTGAGGCATTACAGGAGTTTTTCCTCCTCCACCAGGTGCATCTACAACGAATGTAGGTACTGCATATCCAGAAGTATGTCCTCTTAATCCTTCAATAATTTCGATTCCTTTAGAAACTGGAGTTCTGAAGTGCTCTAATCCCATTGAAAGGTCACATTGATAAATGTAGTAAGGTCTTACTCTCATTTTAACTAGTTCATGAACTAATCTCTTCATTACATGTACACAGTCATTGATTCCTCTTAATAGAACTGATTGGTTTCCTAGAGGGATTCCTGCGTTAGCTAGTAATTCACAAGCTCTCTTAGCTTCTGGAGTTACTTCTTTTGGATGGTTAAAGTGAGTATTTAACCAGATTGGATGATATTTTTTAAGCATTTCTACAAGTTCTGGAGTTATTCTTTGAGGTAGAACAACTGGAGTTCTTGATCCGATTCTTACTATTTCAACATGAGGGATAGCTCTTAATTTGCTGATGATATATTCTAGAGTTTCATCAGATACTAGTAAAGCGTCTCCTCCTGATAATAATACGTCTCTTACTTGTGGAGTTTTAGCAATATATTCTATTGCTTTATCAATTCTTTCCATAGGCATTGCATTGTCGCTTGCTCCAGCAAATCTTCTACGAGTACAGTGTCTGCAATACATAGAACACATATCTGTTATTAGAAGAAGTACTCTATCTGGATATCTGTGAGTTAATCCTGGAACTGGTGAGTCTTCATCTTCGTGTAGAGGGTCAAGTAAATCTGCTTCTGATTTATGAACTTCTTTAACTGATGGAATAGCTTGCATTCTTACTGGACAGTGAGGATCATCTATATCCATTAGTGAGAAGTAGTATGGAGTGATTGCCATTCTTAAAGTTTCAAGAGTTTTCTTAACTCCTTCTTCTTCTTCAGCACTTAAGTTTATATATTTTTTTAAATCATCTAAAGTTTCAATTCTATTTCTTACTTGCCATTTCCAATCGTTCCATTCTGCGTCAGTTACGTTTGGGAAAAACTTTGCTCTATTGCTTACTGTGTTCATTTTATCATCTCCTCTTATTTATGGTGATTCCGTTTTAATTTCATAATTTCATTTTATTTTTAATTAAACATATAATTCGTTAAAGATTTCTCTTAAAACAGCACTTTCTCTTAATTCTTCAAGAGTAATTGCAGCGTGATCTTTAGTGTATCCGTTTCCTACGATCATAGTAACGTCTTTTCCTACTCCTTCAGCTCCTAGAGCAGCTTTTGTAAATCCAGTAGCCATTGAGAAGAAGTATACAATTCCTAGATCTTTAACTGGAAGGATTGTTGACATTTCTGTATTTGCTACGTTTACACAGTTGATAGCTACGTCTACTTCTTGTCCATCGTTAGCTTCTAGTATTGCATTTAGTACTTCGATAGGTTTAGTTGCGTCAGCTATAACAATTCTTACTTTATCGCTTACTCTTCTTAGTAAAGCAGCTTCTTTTTCATTTCTTACAAGTCCAATTACTTTTCCTGTAGGTCCTACTCTTTTAACTGCTTCATAAGCACATAGCATTCCTGATTTTCCTGCTGATCCTAAGATTGCTACTGATTGGCAAGGTCTTACTAATTTAGCAACTTGTGCTGGAGCTCCTGCTACGTCTAGAGCTGCTAGAGCTAGAGTTTCTGGCATATCTTCTGGTAATACTGCGTAGATTCCGCTTTCAAATAAGATAGCTTTTCCTTTGATTTCAACTCTGTCTATTTCAGGTTTAACATCAAGGATTTCATCTATTCTTAATGGAGTTAATGATAAAGAAACTAGAGTAGCTATTTTATCTCCAACTTTTAAGTTAGTTTTTCCTACTAAATCGTCTCCAATTTTTTCAATAGTTCCAATTAGCATTCCACCTGATCCAGTAACAGGGTTTTGCATTTTTCCTCTTTCTCCAACGATTTCTTTGATTTTAGCTTTGATTTTTTCTACATCGTGTCCTGCTTCTTCTTCAATTTGAGTGAATGATGCAGAGTCAACGTTTAGTGCAATTACATCTATTAAGATTTCGTTTGAATAAATTTCCATGTTGTTATCTATTTTTAAAGCTGGTTGAGGTAAAACTCCTTTTGGTTCTATTACTCTGTGAGTTCCGTATTTACATCCTTTTATCATTTGATTCTCCTCCTTAATTTAAATTAATTTTAAAGAACTTTTACAATATTTCAATTGACAGGTTGTTATATTGTTTCTATTCCGATTAAAATTTAATTTTCTTCATTAATATATGTTTAAGTTTTAAATTAAGCTAATCCTAGTATTTTTCTTGCTTCTGCTGGAGTTGCAATTTCTCTTCCAAGTTCTTTAGCAAGTCTTACAACTTTTTCAACTAGTTCTCCATTTGATTTAGCAAGAACACCTTTTTCTATATAAACGTTATCTTCAAATCCTACTCTTACATGTCCTCCCATAGTAATTGCAAGAGCTGCCATTGGGAATTCATGTCTTCCTATTCCTGCAACTGTCCAAGTTGAACCTGCTGGAATGCTTTCACTGATGAAAACAAGATCTCTTGCACTTGCAGTCATTTGTACACCTAGTACAAAGTCAAAGTGCATTGGATATTTAATGTATCCTTGTTTTGCATATTTTATTGCATAATCTACCATTCCTTTGTCAAATACTTCAATTTCAGGTTTTACTCCTCTTTCTATCATTATTTTTCCAAAGTTTTTGATAGTATTTTCTGTATTTGTGAATACTTCATCTCCTCCAAAGTTACAAGTTCCACAATCTAGAGTTGCCATTTCTGGTCCTAATTCTGTAGGTTGTAATCTTTCAAGGTCAGTCATTCCAACTGCTCCTCCAGTAGATGGTTGAATTATTGCATCAGGACATTTTTCTTTGATAGCATCTATACAAGCTTTAAATCTTTCTTTAGATTGTGTAGGAGTTCCATCATCTTCTCTTACATGAAGGTGAATTATTGACGCTCCTGCTTTATAAGCTGATTCAGCTTCTCTTACTATCTCTTCAACAGTATAAGGTACTGCTGGGTTTTGTTCTTTAGTTACCTCAGCTCCACAAATAGCTGCTGTAATTATTAATTTTTCCATTTCTTTCTCCTTTCACAATATTTCTAATTTTTCACTTTTCAATTATTTTTTTCTTTGTTTATCTTTAGGAGTTACACAAGTTCCACTTGCTCTACATACAACTATTGGTTCAGCTAATACATCAGCTGCTGAGTCATTAATATCTGGTCTAGGAACAATTACTTTTCTTGCTTCAAAAACCATTTTTCTTGAACTATTTCCAGTACTTACGATTTCTCCAACTGCTTCAATAAAGTCTCCAGCAAAAACTGGTGCCATAAATTCTACATTGTCATAAGCTTTGAATAATCCTTCGTCTCCGTCCATTTGAATTAGAAGTTCTGTTGCAACGTCTCCAAATAATTGAAGCATTCTTGCACCGTCAACAAGATTTCCTCCATAATGTGCATCATGTGAACTCATTCTCATTCTGATCATTGATTTCATATTAATTTCCTCCTATCACTAATTTTAATTTTCAAAAAAACAAAAAGATGCATGTATTAAATAGACATAGTTAAACTGTAAGCATGACTTATTTCTAAAATCTTCAAGTCAAAATAGCTCTCCACAATCAAATTGTGACAGTTGTTACATTTTTATGTAACCCCCAAAGAAAAAGATCTACAAGCCCTCTTTTTCTTTTCGGCAACTATGTCCTTCGTATGAAGCATTGAGCGCTTTTTCTCTTAGCATCTCCATACTACCCCCATAAATGCACCTCTATTTTTATAATCAATAGTAATATTTAGTTGTCTCTTGCGCTATGCCATTCTTTTTTATAAAGAAAAATATTTATATAATATATATAAACTTTTTCTAAAAAAGCAACACATTTCTTTCAATATAAGTATACTTTGACTTTTTTTAAAAGTCAATAGAATTTTTAAAATTTTTTTATTTTTCTATTTTTTATAAAATATTATTCTCAATTTAAAGGATTTTTCAAAGTTTCATAGTATATTTTATAATCATAAAGATATATATTAAAACAACTTTTTTAAAAAAAGGAGGAAAAATGAATACTGATTACAATTCAATTTCTATTTTTAAAAATATAATAGAAACTCCCTTGTTCAGTGCTCTCTCAACTAAAGAAGCTGAAGAGATATTAACATATTTAGAAATTCTTGAATATAAAAAAGCTGATATTATCTTTGAACAAGATGGCTCACCAAACAGTATATATTTAATTTTAGATGGAGCTGTTGACCTTATTCGAAAAAAAGAAAAAAGTCACTTTAAAATAAAAAGTTTTTCTAGTGGAGATTGTTTTGGGGAAACAGATCTTCTTGGAATTTTACCAAATGTGGCTTCTGCTGTAGTTATTAAAGATAGTATAATTTTAAAATTATCAAAAAGTTCCTTCCATAAGCTATCTAAAAATAATTTAACTCTCTTTAATAAGTTTCTTTTTAATATAACTAGAGAAATTTGTAGACGTCTACATAATGTTGATTTACTCTTAACTGAAATTCTTGATGAAAATAATAACTTAAAAAATAATCATTGAAATAAAAAAAAATAAAAGGTATACTTAAACTATAAATGCTATCTAAATATAAGTTGGAGGTTAATTTTATGAAAAAATATGTTTGTGAAGTTTGTGGATATGTTTATGATCCTACTATTGGTGATGTAGAGCACAATATTCCTGCTGGTACTGATTTTAATGATCTGCCTGAATCTTGGACTTGCCCTCCTTGTGGTGCTGATAAACATGCTTTTAGTGAGTTAAAAACACATGAAACTTCTTTAGATGAAAAATTTATTTGTGAAGTTTGTGGATATGTTTATGATCCTGCTGTTGGTGATGTTGAACACGGTATTCCAGTTGGTACTTCTTTTAATGATCTACCTGATTCTTGGACTTGCCCTCCTTGTGGTGCTGATAGACACGCTTTCAAAAAATTTGAATATTAATAATTAATTTAAAGGGTTGAAGAATTTTTATTAGTCTCTTCAACTCTTTTTTACTATTCAAATTAAATATAACTTTAGAAAATAAAAAACTCCAGCTTATTAACACTGGAGTCATATAATTTTATTTTTTATAAACTGTACGTCCATCAGCCTGAAACATAGGTGTCATTGTTATCTCTGGGATTTGTACATTATCTGGTAAATTACAGATATAAACAACTGTATCAGCAACATTATCAGGAGTAAGAGCCTCTATTCCCTTGTAAACATTACCTGCTCTCTCCTCATCACCTTTAAATCTAACTACACTAAAATTAGTCTCAACAAGCCCTGGTTTTATATTTGTAACCTTAACTTTAGTATCAACTAAATCAATTCTCAAACCATCACTTAAACTTTTAACAGCAGCTTTTGAAGCACAGTAAACAGCCCCACCAGCATATGCAGCATCTCCAGCTACAGACCCAATATTTACCACTAAAGCTGGCAAATCTCTTGCAACCATTGAAGGCACAATCTTTCTAATCATATATAGCATACCCTTAACATTTGTGTCTATCATGGCATCTATATCTTCAACACTATTATTGTAAACCTTGTCTAATCCTAAAGCAAGTCCAGCGTTATTGATAAGAATATCTATATTTTTCCACTCATTTGATAGGCTATCAATCTTCTCATCAACCTCTTTAGGCGATCTTGCATCTAATTGTAAAGGACAAACTTTTATATTAAACTTTTCCTCAAGCTCTTTTTTTATCTCATCTAAAATATTGGCTCTTCTTCCTGTAATAATAAGGTTAACCCCCATTTGAGCTAGTTTTTCAGCACAAGATCTACCAATTCCACTTGTAGCTCCTGTAATTAAAGCCAATTTTCCTTGTAAACGATTTTCACAGAACATAAAACCACCCCTTGTAATTAATTACCATAAATATATGCTTGTTTAATTTTTTCAGCAGTATCATACATATTACTACTTTTATCTATTTTAACAGTAAAATCAGCAGATATTTTATATAAAATCTCCCTTTTACTGTGTAGATCTTTAATTTTATCATACATATTTTCAACATTCAATAAAGGTCTAGTTTTGCTATTTTTAACCCTATCATAGATACAATCTATTGTACAATCAAGATATACAACATAGGAAGTTTCTCTAAGAGCCTTTATATTTTCGTTGTCAATAATCACTCCGCCACCAGTGGCAATAACTATGTTATTTTCAAGAGATTCTTCATATACAATATCTCTTTCAAGTTTTCTAAAGTATGCCTCACCTTTTTCAGCAAAAATTTCTGGTATTGTTTTTTTCTCTCTTGCTGCAATCAATCTATCTATATCAACAAATTTCATATCTAAAAATTTGGCAAGAACTCTACCAATAGTACTTTTACCACTTCCCATGAAGCCGATTAATGCTATATTATCTTTCATAAATTCCTCCTAGGGAAATTATATCATTTTCACTTGATTATTAAAAGAAGATATTTAAAAACTAAATAAAAAATCACTTTTGAAATTCCTTTGAAAGAAACAATAGGAACGTGCTATAATGAAGAAAAAACTAAATTTGGAGGAAAAATGTTAGATAAAGTCTTAATTATTAATACAGGTGGAACAATAGGAATGGTAAATAGTGAGAAAAACGACCCATCAAGTCCTTTGAGACCAGCAAATGATTGGAACGAGATAGCAAAAGAACACCCAATTTTAGAGAAATTCCCAACAGATTACTATCAATTTTCACCTTTGATAGATTCATCAGATATGTCACCAAAAGTGTGGATACAAATTGCTGAAATTATTGAAAGAAACTATGATAATTACAGAGGATTTGTAGTTTTACATGGAACAGACACAATGGCATTTACTGCCTCAGCACTTTCATTTATACTTAAAAATTTAGATAAACCAGTGGTACTTACAGGATCACAAGTTCCACTTCAATTTCCAAGAAGTGACGCTCTTCAAAACCTAATTACAGCTATCCAAATAGCAGGAAATGAGATTTACGGGATAAAACTTGTGCCAGAGGTTTCAATCTTCTTTAGAGACACATTGATGAGAGGAAATAGATCTAGGAAGATAGATGCCACTAACTATTTTGGATTCTCATCACCTAACTATCCAGCTATTGGAGAGGCTGGGGGAGATATTAGAATAATTAAAGATAGAATTTTGAAAAGACCAGTAAACAAAAAGTTCTATATAGATCCAAAAATGGACAGCAGAGTTATTGTCCTTGAGCTATTCCCCGGGTTAAATCCAGCATATTTAAAGACAATTTTTGAAAATACAAATGAGATAAAGGGAGTTATACTTAAAACTTTTGGAAATGGTAATGCTCCTACAAGTCAAGAGTTTTTAGATGTATTAAAGTATATCTCATCTAAAGGGATAGTTATTGTTGATATAACTCAATGTACTAAAGGTTTTGTAAAAATGGGGTTGTATGAGGCAAGTGCAAAACTTACAGATGCTGGGGTTATAAGTGGGGTGGATTTGACACCAGAAGCAGCAGTTACAAAGCTGATGTACCTTATAGGTAAAGGTTATGATTATGAAAATATCACAAAATTAATGCAGATTGATATGTGTGGAGAGCAGACAATCAGCCAATACAACTTTATATTTGAAAATATATCAGATCTTCCAACAGATCATATTGAGTTACAGGTGGATATTCCTGAAACATTAAAAGAGGAGGATCTTTATGAAGCTGTGGTGAGGGTAAAAAATATTACTAAAGAGTTTCCAGATAGGGATTTAGATGTAACTGTGACTATTGAGGGAGAAAATCAGTTAAAAGATAAGAGCCTATTTAAGATAAATAATAGAATTAGAAAGATAATAGGAGCAGAAAAAAAGAATCTGCATACTATTTTTAATCATACTATAAAATCTATTATTGATGAAAATGATAAGATAAAGATAAAAATTCAATGTGATACAAGAATAATTTGGAAAAAAATTAACTTTTCTGTTTACTCTGAGTGCATAAAATGATATACTACACATGTGATGAATTTATTTTCAAAACATTTAAAAAAAATATATATATTTTCATTTTCATTAAGAAAATGAATAATTATATAGTTGATATATTTAATCCCCTAACTTCATATATTTTTTGAAGTCTTTTTTCGTATTTTCTATCTTGAAAATTCTTTAAATCCACTGTATCATTTATTTATGAAGTGAAACAGGAGGGGTTAAAATGATAAAATATAGATTAGAAAGTGATTCAATCGGAACATTAGAAGTTCCAGCAGACGCATATTATGGAGTACAATCACTTAGAGGAAAAAACAATTTCCACATTACTGGATATAAAGTAAGTGATACATTTATAAAAGCATTAGCTTATGTTAAAAAAGCAACATCAAAAGCAAACTTTGAAGCAGGAGTAATCTCTAGAGATGTAGAAGAAGCTATGATTCAAGCTGCTGAAGAGATTATTTCAGGACAATTTAGAGATCAATTTATAACTGACGTTATTCAAGGTGGAGCAGGAACTTCAATGAACATGAACATGAACGAAGTTATTGCTAACAGAGCTAACGAAATTCTAGGAGGAGAGTTAGGAAAATATGACAGATGTCACCCTAACGATCATGTAAACTATGGACAATCAACAAATGATGTTGTTCCAACTGCTGGAAAATTAACTGTTCAATTTATGATAAAAGATTTATTAGTAGAATTACAAGAATTATATGATACATTACAAGCTAAAGGAGATGAATTTGACCACGTTATTAAAATGGGAAGAACTCACCTTCAAGACGCTGTACCTATTAGATTAGGGCAAGAGTTTAGAGCTTTCTCTGGACCAGTTGCAAGAGATATAAAGAGAATTAAAAGTGCTGTTGAAGAGCTTACTTATGTAAATATGGGAGCTACTGCAGTAGGAACTGGAATCAATGCAGATGTAAACTATGTTGAAAATGTTGTAAGAATCTTATCTGAAGTTACAGGATTTGACTTTAAACAAGCTCCAGATTTAGTTGACGGAACTAGAAACCTAGATAGCTTTGTTTGGTTATCTTCAGCATTAAAAACTTGTGCTGTAAACCTATCAAAAACAGCTAACGATTTAAGACTTATGGCATCAGGACCAAAAGCTGGACTTGCTGAAATTGCACTACCTCAACAACAACCGGGATCTTCAATTATGCCAGGAAAAGTAAACCCTGTTATACCAGAAGTATTAAACCAAGTTTGTTTCCAAATCTTTGGTAACGATATTACAATAGTTAAAGCTGCTGAAGCTGGACAATTAGAATTAAATGTGTTTGAACCAGTACTATTCTTTAACTTATTCCAATCAATAGAAATTCTAAAAAATGGAATTAGAACATTTATTGACAACTGTCTAAAAGGAATAGCTGCTCAAGAAGAAAACTGTAAAAACTGGGTAGATAGAAGTGTTGGAATTATCACTGCATTAAACCCACATATTGGATATAAAAATGCTGCTGAAATAGCTAAACTTTCTATTAAAACAGGAACTCCAGTTGCTCAAATTGTTCTTGAAAGAGGACTATTAACTAAAGATGAGTTAGATATCATTTTAAATCCATTTGAAATGACTAAACCTGGAATACCTGGAAAAGAACTTTTAAAAAAATAAATTAGATAATTTTAGGTGTTAATGCTTTAATTGTGTTAACACCTTTTTTATTTCCAAATATTGTAATCCCCACTCTGTTAATTAAATTCTTCAAAAAATGTATCTACTCAGCTGATCAAATTCTATAAAAAATTAGCTAGCTTAAAGTTTAATTTTTATGATACTAGGTTA